>CAYJJM010000023.1:13258-14212 GCA_964370515.1 uncultured Oscillospiraceae bacterium
GGTGATGATTATGAGAATTAAAGCATTAACAACAAGAATACTTAATCAAATCAGGCATGACAAGAGAACGGTAGGGTTATTGCTAGTGGTTCCAATTATTTTGTTGTCCCTTGTGTATTTTATTTTTGACGAAAATGACACAGAGTATAACATAGGAATTATAAATGCAAGCGAAACTTTCATAGGGGAAATCCAAAATGTTGAAGGCTTTGATATAAATATTGATACTTACAGTAAAGAAGAAGGTGTCCAAGCTATAAAGGACGGCGAAATAATTGCGCTGGTTGATTCAAGCGATGATACAATATCCTTGTATATAGATGGCACTAACGCAACTGACGACAAGCAGATAAACGCTATCATCTCGGCTGCCGCTTTTTCTGAAACAAAAATAAATCTTGAAGAAAATTTGCAGGAAATATCAGAATCACCTTTCTTAGAGGCAGCAAGCAGTAGTATCGGAATAGATTTGACCGACTTAGAAATGAAGGAAGTAGAAATCGACACAGAATATATATATGGCAGTGAAAATTTGTCCTTCTTCGACAACTATGGTGCACCACTTATAGGGATAATTGTATTTTTCTTAGTCTTTTTAATTGCTGGAATTAACTTCCTAGGAGAGCGTACTTCTGGCACTTTGGAAAAGCTGTTAACCACACCAATTAGAAGCGGGGAAATTATTTTAGGTTATGTCTTTGGGTTTAGTGTACTTGCTTTTATACAATCAGCCATAGTAACATTATTTGTTGTCTATATACTAAAAGTAACACTTCTTGGAAGTATAGGATATGTATTCTTGGTTACATTATTGACAGCTATATGTGCATTGTCCCTTGGAATTCTACTATCAACATTAGCAGAAAGCGAATTCCAAATGATACAATTCATCCCAATAATAATAGTTCCACAAGTATTCCTGTGCGGCCTCTTCCCTCTTTCTTCAGGATGGGA
>CAYJJM010000024.1:0-14179 GCA_964370515.1 uncultured Oscillospiraceae bacterium
AATGTATGACAGCTCTACTACAGAGATATTTACAATTATTAATCATGACTAAATCCTGTTTTATGCACGATTTAACGAACCTACGTTCATAAATCAGAGGCTGATCGGGCTAAGGAAAAAAGATGAATATCCTGATACAGAATTAAATCATGCTTTGCTAAACTCAATTTTAGGAATGTTTTATATTGAAGCGGTCGGATTTGGGAGAGGCTTAGGTGTACTGGATATTAATAAAGGCTCAATAAATAACGCATTTATGCTTAATCCCGATATGGTTAATGAAGATTACAGAGTATTGATTGTAGAAAGATTTAATCCTATACTGGAACGTGAAATAAAAACAACGGAAGAAGAATTAGAACAAGAAGACAGGAAGTCTTTTGATAAAACAGTTTTGAAAGCTTTTGGAATTGAAAATTATTATGAGTCTATTAAAAGCTCATTACTTTCAATGCAAAAATCTAGATTGTCAGTGAAGTAATTAACTTCATTTTGATTATATGGAATAGTTCGTAAAAAATTACTGTATAGTGATAGAATTTAATAAGAGTAGCCATATCAAAGCTTAACTACATTATTGGGGATAAGGGAGATGAAAATATATTGTTATTACATAAAATACTATGAAAATCAAATCTGCTGAAATTAAGAATTATAGAATGTTAAAATGCCTTAACATTGATTTTGAGGACACACTTTCCTTAATAATAGGAAAAAACAATTCTGGAAAAACTTCTTTTTTATCTCTTTTTCAAATATTTTTGTCAAATGGCAAACTGAACTTTTCTTTTGAGGACTTTAGCATAGAGACTCAATCTAGTATTTTGGATTTGAAAGATAGTGATAAAAGTGTGGATGACTATGAACCTATAGCTATTTCGCTTAAACTTTACATCTCATATACAGATTTGGATGATATAGGATCGGCATCTAAATTGTTATTAGATTTGGATGACACAATGCGTCGACTGATTGTTCTGTTTGAATATTCGTTGACATATGAAAAATACAAGAAATTAATTTCAGATTTTACGGAACAAAAATCTAAAGGGTTGACTCAAACTTTTGCTCAATTTATTTCTAAATATATCAATCGCTATTTTTCAATAAGTATTAAGGCGCTAGAGTTTGGAAATGAAAAGAATGAAAAGCCCGTTTCTCCAGATGAGATAAAATCAATCATTTCACTTCAAATAATTGGTGCAAAGCGAGATGTCGATAATGAGCAAGGGCATAGCAAATCACTATCCACTCTTGCAAGTAAATATTACAATTCTTGTGTTGATTCTGAGACGGAGTTCCCTTCATTACAGAAACAACTATATGAAACAGATGAAAATTTATCGAAGATATATAAAGACCTTTTTCAACCAATTATTCAGGAAATTACAAATATGTCATACAATCCTAAAGAAGCAGAATTAACCATTATTTCTACTCTCAGCGAGAAAAAGATTTTTCAAGACAATACTACCGTTAAATATAAGCATGATGATACTTTATTGCCTGAAGGTTATAATGGATTGGGCTACTTAAACCTTTTTTCGATGGTGTTTAACATTAGAATCAAACTTGATTTGTTATCAAAAAAAAATCGTGTTGATGAAGAACCAACCCCGATTAATCTTCTATTTATTGAGGAACCAGAAGCCCATACACACCCACAAATGCAGTACATTTTTATAACTAATATTAAAGAAATTTTAAGAATACAACAAGAACAATCTGCAAAAGAGTTTTCACTACAAACGATTATTAGCACGCACTCCTCACATATAGTTTCACAATGTGATTTTGAGGATATAAAATATTTTTACCGAGAAAGTAGTACTAGTGTAAAGTCTCGTAGTTTAAAAAAGTTATATGATAAGATGGTAACACAAGGACTAACAGAAGAAGGAAAAGAGAAGCAGGCAGAAAAAGAACGTGCATTTCGATTTGTGAAACAATATGTTACATTAAACCGAGCGGAACTGTTTTTTGCCGATAAAGCTATTCTTATAGAAGGTGACACCGAGAGAATGTTAATTTCAGCAATGATGAAAAAATATGACGATTCAATGGTTGTTGCTGGAACACCAAATTACACACCGCTCCTTTCGCAAAATATTTCAGTAATTGAAGTTGGCGCTTATGCATATACTTTTGCATTATTTTTAGGATTTATTGGCATTCAAACTTTAATCCTTACAGATTTGGATTGTGCAAAGTCAGGTGGCAACAGCAATTTGGTAAAATGCAAATTTGAAGAAGGAACTTCCACTACGAACTCTTCAATTAAAAATTTTACTAAATTGGCTGTCTTAGCTGATATTATTGAATTAGCAAAAAAACCAATCACCTATACATTTGATAGTGAAACAAATTTATGGATTGCAGAAGAAAATGGAATGTTAAGGCTTATTTTTCAGTATGAAGAGCAAGGGTATCAGCCACGCAGCTTTGAAGATGCTTTTTTGAATATAAATCATAAATTTGTTACTGACAATCGAAGTGAATTTACAAGTCTGAAGAACAGGAGTAGTTTGTCTGATACAACCTTAGACTATTATGATATTGCAGAAAAATGCATTAATAGCAAAACGGGATTTGCTCTTGATATTCTGTTACTTGGCGGAGAGAATAACGAGAAATGGGTTACTCCGATATATATAGAGGAGGGATTTAAATGGCTGACAGAGTAATGAAATCTATACAAAAATGTTTATTGGATAAAACGGATTTTTTACTGAGTGGAGGAGCGGGTAGTGGAAAGACATATACTCTGATGCAAACATTGAACTATATTTTTACGGAAAATGCTAGAGCTACTGTTGCTTGTATTACGTATACCAACATTGCAGCAGAGGAAATCAAGGAACGATCACCTTATACAAAATTATATGTATCTACAATACACGAGTTCCTATGGGAACAAATAAAAGATTTTCAAAAAAATTTAAAAATAACCATCCTACAACTTATTGCAAATGAAAAGGAAGCAAAGGGAAGCGGATTGAGTTATTCTGGTGAAGAAGAAATTACAGAAGATAGCTTTGTTTCTATCAAATATGAAAACTATCGTAATTTGTCACAAGGTATCATTTCTCATGATGATGTGCTTAAAGTGGCTAATGTCATGTTTGCGACATACCCTTTGTTGTCAAAGATTATATCTGATAAATTTGATTACATTTTTATAGATGAGTATCAAGATACACAGAAAGCTGTGGTTGATATTTTTTTAAAGCATACAAAGGTAGGCGGAAATCAGCCTGTATGCATAGGGCTTTTCGGAGATTCAATGCAATCGATATATGCAACAGGGATTGGAAACATAAGAGAATATGTGGAGTCGGGAGCTGTGGTAGAAATTATAAAAGGAGATAATTATCGATGTGCAGTCCATGTGATTGAACTACTAAATAAGTTACGGACTGATATTCAGCAAGAGCCGGCAAAACGAAGTGAAGAAGGGGATATAATTAACAAAACAGGAACGATTACATTCTTACATTCAACACGTGAATTTGATTTGGAATGTTTTAAGCAGAGTGAATTTTCGAAAGACTGGGATTTTGACGATGTAAATGAAACAAAAATACTCTTTCTAACCCATCGCTTAAGTGCTATACAATTGGGGTTTGCAGAACTATTAGCTGCCTATAGATATCCTGATAGTCTGATTGGTAAGGAACCAGATCGTTTTGCACAACATTTGCTCAAGATAGGAAGGGTTTTATGTGGCTATTATTCCAAGGAATATGCAGATGTCATTGCTACCATTGATACAAAAATAAAAAATAATGCAGATAAAAAGAGAATAGGCACAACCTTGAGAGAGATTGTAGCTGAAATAACATTGTCTATTCATGATGCAATTTTAAGATTAGATAGAGAAAAAATTGTGAAGAAAGACGATAAGTTTACAGAATATATTAAAGGACATGAGGACTTCTATTTTAGAGTCAAAGAGCTTCATTTATCGCAGGTGATTGCATATTATAAGTATTATAATAGTTTTTCGCCTTATTCTACTCAACATGGAATTAAAGGTGCCGAGTTTGAAAATGTGTTGGTTGTAATGGATAATGGGAGATGGAATCAATATAATTTTCAGTACTACTTTGAGAAAACAAAAGATAAAGAAACAATAATTGCAAGAACAGAAAAATTATTTTATGTATGTTGTTCGCGTGCTAAAGATAACTTGATTGTATATTACCCAAATCCGACCCCTGAAATTCTACTGGAAGCTGAACGCTTATTTGGCAAAGAAAATGTCATACAATTTAACTAATCATTTTTAATACAGCAGCTCTAACTTGCAAATGAAGGCGCTAGCTATACACCTTATCTTTCAAAACAATCTCTTCCGCCTGTGACTTAAAACAGTTCATAAGCCCGACCCATTTCATTTGGTTAGTGGCTTTTAGGTTTTCATCAACTTCATTTTGCTTTGCAAGAGATTTTACGATTTCTTCAACCATCTCATTGCACTGAACTTCAATATCGTGAAGATGCTCATTGAGCTTGTCAGAGGTTAACAGATTTACAAATAGTACTCTTTTGTATTTTTTTAGATATTGCATACGCATTCTGCTGTATTTTCCGAAATATAGATTTGTTTCTTTGGTAGGTAAAGTAATGTTAGGCAAAAAGTAATCACCTATAAGAGTGTAAGCTATATCGTTTTCTCTTATGTTGTTTGATAGTTTATTATTTTTAATCATTTTGAAACTCCTTTCCAAAAACACTAGGTACATATTACAATAGATACATAACTTTTACGAATGTGCGATTATAAACATGCATGTCAGACCACATTTCAAAACCCATCCGTTATGACTACTCGCACCATAACAAAAAACACCCTTGTGGTGTTTTTTTGCTATGGTGCTATAGAACAATGGGACTTGAACCCTAAGAGGGCTTAGAGCGTAAAGAAAACAGTTCGGTGAACTGTTTTTAGCGAGAAGTTGCGAAGGGCTATGCCCGAGGGCAAGGCGGCGAAAGCTGACTGTGTCCCAACCCACTCGCCAAGATAGGCTGACACCTTGTTTTTAAAATACTTTTTCTTTTCTTTGAATAAATCACCATTCTATAAGTTCATTTGCTATATTTCTTAATTCTTCCTTATCTTTTGCCATACCTAGAATTGTTACAAGTTTATCTTTAGATAAAATATTAATAGAATATATATCTTCACTTTCTACAATAGTCATTTCACTGCCTTTTCCTTTTATAACTTCAGGATTTTCTGTAGGACGCATTGTTTCAAGTACCAGATTTATATCATCGTAAAGATCATTTGCATCTTTTTTATCTTTAAAATCATAATATTCAATTGAATATTGAGCTTCTCCATTTGTATCGCTCATTTCTTTTTCTGAATATATGTAATCTTCGACTCCTAGTGCGGAATAGGGATTCGTTGTGTCTGAATTTTCCATTTCATGTTTTTCGATTTGGTGCATAACAGCATCTTTACTTAGTTTGCTCAAACCGTTAAATATCAGTAGTCCTCCTATAATCAGCGCTAACATTATGATCCCTATAACTATAAATATAATCTTCGTTTTCTTTTTATTTGGACTTTTTTCTTTAACAATATTTTTATGTTCCCTCTTCTCTAATTTAGTCATTCTCAATTCCTTTCGACTTATAATAACATCTCTATCACTAATAGCTAGCTAATTTATCTTCTTGATTTAATTTAATTAATCAAATCAAGATTTAAATTTGTGTACATATTCATTATAACAATTTGACCGTAACAACATTTGCTGCTTATCACAATTAAATCTTAACTTTATCCTAGTTTCCTCATAAGTTTTTTTTATAATAAAAATGCCCTTAGGAATATTCATAGGGCAAAAGGGAGAACTATTCTTATATTTGCCTTGGTTTTAATTATTGCTATTTCTGCATGCGTTTCTTTAACAATAAAAAGCAGTGCTGATGAAGCAAAGGAAGAGGCTTTAGCTAATATGAGCATATCTGCACAGATTGTCATTGATCGCAGCTCTATGATGGAGGGTGCTCGAGAAAACCCTGAGAATATGTCTGAAATGATGAGGTCATTTGGTGAAGGGCTTAGCTTGGAGGAGTATGAAGTTTATGCTGAAGCAGACAGTGTTCAAAATTTTTATTACTCTGCATCTGTTGGGGTGAATTCTAGTGATGGGATAGAACCATATGATTCTGGTTCTATGTCTATGCCAGGACCTGGGAGACAAGGAGAAATGTCTAGTGGCGATTTTACTATAACAGGATATAACTCACATAACGCTATGAATTCCTTTATAGATGGCACTACAATTATTTCCGAAGGAACGATGTTTGATGTAGAAGATACAACAAACTCTGCTTCAATAAGTCAGGAAGTTGCATTACTAAATGACTTAGAAATTGGTGATAGTTTCAAGCTAGTAAATCCAAATAACGCAGAAGATATTATTACAGTAACAGTATCTAGCATTTTCACTTGTGAAAGTACAGATAGCTACGCAAATGATATTTATATGAGTTATGCTTCTATTGAAAAAATAATTAAAAACTCAGAAACTAATGAAGTAATGGTTACAGATGAGTGGACAGGAACAGAGGTTAGCAGTGCTTTTAGCCTTCTTGTAAATCCTACATATTCCCTTGCAAATCCAGAGGCACTTTCTACTTTTGAGGATGAAGTGGTCGCCCTTGGTTTGGATGATGAAACATATATGGTTAGTTCTACTGACCTTGAGGCATTTGAAGAAACAATGGTTCCACTTGAAAATTTAAGTAACTTTACAATGATATTTTTTATTGTTACTTTATTGATAGGAGCAATCATACTAATTGTGTTTAATCTATTTACTATTAGGGAAAGAAAGTATGAAATTGGAGTTTTGGCAGCTATAGGAATGCGCAAAAGTAGAGTTGTCTTAAAGTTCTTAACAGAAGTTATTGTTATAACATTTATAGCTGTGGCAATAGGCTGTATTGTTGGAATTACTATTTCACAGCCATTAAGTACAAGTTTACTGGAAAGCCAAATTGAATCAGTAACTTCATCTAATGAAGAAATGTCCAATAATTTTGGTGGTAATTTCTCTGGAGGTGGGCCTGGGGGAAATCCTGGTCGTGACTCTGATGGGGGCATAGGCGGTTTACCTGGTGGTAATGTGGACTATGTTGATTCTATTCAAACTAATTTTGACGTTGCAATTTTATTGCAATTGATGGGATTAGGCATACTTCTTTCAATAATTGCAAGCATTATCGGTATGGTATCTATATTAAGATATGATCCGTTAAAGATATTAAGTGAAAGGTCATAAAGGTGGAAAATGAGTATATTTAAATTAGAAGATGTAAGCTATGCTTATGAAAAAAATAAGCCAGTTATAGAAAAGTGTGATTTTTCCTTCGAAAAAGGTAAGGTGTATGCTATTATTGGAAAGTCTGGAGCAGGGAAGACCACATTGCTATCAATTCTTTCTGGGCTAGTAAGGCCAACCTTAGGAAAGGTAATGTATAATGATAAAGACATATCCACCATTAATCAATATGAATATAGATCTAAATATGTAGGAGTTATTTTTCAATCCTTCAACTTGCTGCCACATTTGACTGCTACTGAAAATGTAATACTATCCATGGATATTAGTGAAAAGAAAATTAAGCACAAGGAAAAACTAGCAAAAGAACTTCTGGATGATGTCGGTATATATAAAGATAAGGCAAAGCGTAAAATACTGAAACTTTCAGGTGGAGAACAGCAAAGAGTTGCTATTGCTCGTACTCTTTCTTATGATCCAGATGTAATATTGGCAGATGAGCCAACAGGAAGTTTGGATGGAGAAACTCAAAGCAATATCATGGATATATTTTGTGACATGGCACATAATCAGAATAAATGTATAATAATTGTTACACATTCTCCAGAGGTGGCAAAACGGGCAGATAAATGTTATGAGTTAAACATTGTAACTTAAAGAACTAAAAACTAAAATAATAAAAGATAAAAGATAAAAGATAGATGAAAGAAAAAGAGGTATTAAGAATACTAATACCTCTTTTTGATTTATCATTTGTAAAACTCAAGAGAAGTACCAATATGAAAGTCAACGAGAAATGCAATTGAAGGAATTATTCACTCTATATGATTTTTGGAATTTGAAAATCATAGACACTTATATGACTGGAATTTTGGAACATTGGTTGATGAGTTCAAATATCAAAAGAAAGTACAATAGGAAATAGTAAGGAAGAATGCTAATGAAAAAACTATTGTGAAATACCATAAGGAGGATAAAGTAAACATAAAATGAAACATTTATTGATAAATAATATGATATAATTAATATAGTAATATCATAACTGAAATAAAAAAAGTAAAGATTATTAAAGCCATGAAGAATGGAAAACATATAGCACATATTTATATAAGAAAGGCATTTATAGAAATAATGCAATGCAGAAAAGAGGAATGGCATGGACAAGAAATTTATTAAAAGCAACTTTGAGTATTTGGAAAACCTTTTGGACTGTATTCAAGTTGGAGTTTATGTTACAGATAGTAAAGGGGAAACTTTACTTGTGAATGAAGTTTCTAGTCAATCAGGAGGACTTGAAAAAAATCAACTGATAGGCAAAAATATAAAAGAGTTACAGGAAAAAGGATATATATATAACTCTGTAACACAAAAAGTTTTAAAAAGCAAAAAAGAAGAACACATAATTCAATCCTGCGGAAGTGGGCAAAGGTTATATATAATAGGAATACCTTTGTTTAAAGATGGAAATATTGAAATGGTAATATGTACTGAAAGAAATATAGAGGAGGCAGAAACTTTAAAAGAAGACATAAAAAGTTTGGAAGAAAAAGAAAATTTATATAAAAGAGAAATTGAATACTTAAAAAATCAACAGATGCCCAAAAGCGAAGATATTGTTGCAAATCACTGGACTTCGAAACAAGCCCTAGAACAGATGATGCGTATTGCACCTTTGGATACAACAGTTTTGCTAACAGGGGAATCAGGCGTGGGAAAAGAAGTATATGCAAACTTGATATATATGAATAGCACCAGAGTTAATAAACCCTTTATGAAAATAAACATAGCGGCAATTCCAGAAAACTTAATTGAAAGCGAACTCTTTGGATATGAAAAAGGCGCTTTTACAGATGCAAACAAAACAGGAAAACCAGGAATTTTTGAGTTAGCAAATGGAGGAACATTATTTTTAGATGAAATTGGAGATGCACCACTTAATGTACAGACCAAACTTTTGCGTGTGCTCCAAGAAAAAGAAATGTTCAGAATAGGAGGAAATAAACCTATTGAAATAGATGTTAGGGTTTTGGCGGCAACAAATAAAAACCTAAAAAGTGCAATAGCAGAAGGGCAATTCAGAGAAGATTTATACTATAGATTGGCTGTTATGCCAATAGAAATAATGCCACTTAGGGCAAGGACGGAGGATATACCTGATTTAACATTAACTTTTGTTGATAAATTCAACAAAAAATACAATTTGAGTAAAAATATATCTAATGAGGGTATTGAACTTCTTAAGGAATACAACTGGCCTGGAAATATTAGAGAACTTGAAAATATTATAGAAAGATTAATGATAAGCTTTGATGGAAAGATTATTACTCCTTTCCAAATAAAAAAAGTTCTAGGACTAGATATAATTGATAGTGATGAAGACTTTATATCCAATCAAATAAGTATGCAAGATATATTGGAAAGAAAAGAAAAGCAAATATTACAACATGCATTAGAGAAGCGAATGAAAATAAGCGATATGGCTCGTTCGCTGGGTATTAATAGAACGACTTTGTATAGAAGGCTTGAAAAATATGACCTGATGGAAAAAAAAGAAATGTTCGATAATGAACAAGTGAAGAAAACAACAATCAAAGGTCTACAGGAAATTTAAAAACAAAGCATATAATACTGTTCTAAAATGAACGATTATTACTGCAAAAAGGTGTGGATAGTAAAAAAAATGTTCAAAATTGATACAAAAAGCTTAATTTTTAATGTTACTGCAGATTAATACTAGATGAAAATATAAAGCAAGAATATTTTTTCAAAATAATAAAATTAGGGGAAAGATAATAAAAGGTAGAAAGCTTTGAGTTTTCAACCTTTTTTTTTGAGCCATCACAATTGAGAGACTTTTCAAATATATTAGTTTAGAAAATAGAAAAGGAATGGCACGATTTTTGCTTAAATAAATATAAAAATAAATAACGAGGAGGTGAGAATATGATTACAACAGCCGCGATAATATGTTTTGTAGTACTTCCTGCAATTGCATATGTTGCAATAACAGTGTATACGTGGAAATTCTATTAGTGAAAGTTGTTATAACTTAAACAATTAGAATATTAGAAACGTAATAAGAGGAAAAGGTAAAACTAAAAAAATAAAACTAGAAAGTAAAACATTAATTGACAAAAAACATTAAATATGTTTTTGGAGGGAGGAATTTTAACAATGGATTATATTATGATTTTAGCCATATTTTTGGTTTTAGGTCTATACCTAGTTATTGGGATAAGATCTAAAAGAAAAGCTGACCTATCAGCAAAACACTTTTTATCAGGAAATAAAGAGATTCCTTGGTTTATCGCTACAGTTAGTGATAGAGCTTCGGCATGTAGTGGTTATTGGACAGTAGGTGTTCCAGGAACAGCATATGCATATGGATTAGCGTCTATTTGGATTGGTATAGGCTGTGTAATACCTACTTATATTAACTGGCTATGTCTTGCTAAGAGAATGAAAGCTTTAACAAACAAGTATGGTGTTTTAACTATGACAGACATGTTTGCAGAAAGAACACAGGATCAAAAGAATATTTTAAGAGGTATCAGTGCTATAGTTATTTTGATTTTCATGACAGCTTATTTGTCTTCTCAAATAGTTGCTCAAGCAAAAGTTTTCCAAATGGTATTTGAAACAAACTTTGATATGTCTGTATGGATTAGTGCAATATTTATTCTATTATATACTATGATCGGTGGATACTTTGCTGTAGCAAGTGTAAATACAATACAAGGTTTCTTAATGCTATTTACTCTTTTCGTAGCTCCTGTAGTTGCAATCGTTCAAAGTGGTGGTTTTGGTACTATCGTAGAAAAAGCACATGAAATAGACCCACTTGTTTGGACAGCTGTTCACGGTATGGATGCAGGCCATGGAGCGGCATGGATAATAGGAATGGTTCTTGGTATGGCAATTCCTTGTTTCGGACAACCTCATATTATGAACTCATTAATCGTAGTAGAAGATACAAGCAAAAAAACTATCCGTCGTTGCACAACCTTAGGTCCAGCATTTGACATAGTAAATGCCTATACTTCAGCTATAATAGGTATTGTTGCCTTGGCACTATTTAGTACTGTTATAACTGACCCTGAGCAATCAATTTACTATTTAATAAATAACTTCTTTGGATCTTTCTTTGGTGGAATCCTAATTTCTGGAGTAATTGCTGCTATTATGTCTACTGCAGCAGCTATGCTTATGGTTATTACGAGAGAGTGTGTGGATACAATCTATTGCAGACTTATCAAAAAAACTACAGCAGAAAAATTACCAGCGAAAAAAGGTGTGCTTCTATCAAGATGGCTTCAAGTGCCAATTATGTTAGCGGCAGTAATTTATTCATTACAAGGCGGATCTGCATTTGGACTTGTTATGTACGCATTTGGTGGAATGGGTGCAGCATTTACACCTGTACTTTTCGGAACCTTATTCTGGAAGAGAATGACACATGCAGGCGCAATCGCTTGTATTGTGGGCGGAACAGTTATATACATATTATGGACTAACCTAGGGTTAAGTGCATATATGTTCGATATTTATCAAACTATACCTGTAACAATTATAAGTGCTTTGTTAATGGTAGTTGTTTCACTAATGACTAAACCACCAACAACAGTAGAAGAAGACTTTAATTGTATGCTTGCTGTGAAAAATTTATAATATAACCAAGTTTCAAAATAAAATCAAGGCGAGAGAACTGAGTTTTGTCATCTCTCGCCTTGGTTGAAAATATGGTTTTCGATTTTAGGAAAAAATGAAAATCAAGGAACAATGAATATACAAAGACAATAGGTAGAAAAGGAGAAAAGCGGCAATGTATACAGAAGAGCAAGTAAGGGATTGTATTATAGAAACCATAAATGAGATGGTAGAAAACATAAATGCATCTGGTTCAATTACAAAATATAGAAAACCTGTAATAGGATTTGCCTCTGCACAAGATCCACTATATGCACAAGCAAGTGAAATTATTGGATATGATGTGCTACCGCCCACAGCATTATTAGAGGATGCGAAAACAGTAGTATCATTTTTCATCCCCTTTGAAGGGTGGGCTGTTAAATATGCAAGAAGAAGAAAAGAAGTATCTAATGGTGAGTGGAGTTTAGCTTATTACGAATTAAATTCTTTTATTGACAGCATAATGGGGGAAATCGTTAAGAGAGTTTCTGAGTTTGGAATAAAAGCTGCAAGTGAGCCTGTTACTGAGAATTATGATCATGTAAAACTGACTGGAACATGGGGACATAAAACATCGGCATACATAGCAGGACTAGGAACTTTTGGGATTAATAGAATTGTTATAACACCAATGGGATGCGGAGGACGACTTGGAACGGTAGTGTTAAATACAAAAATAACACCAACCCAAAGGCCTGATCAAGAAAACTGCCTATATAAAAAAGATGGTACTTGTGGAATCTGTGCTAAAACATGTCTTACGGGTGCGATCAGATACAATTCTTTCAATAGGTTTACTTGTAATTTACATGATGACTATATTAGAGAGTATGCTTCAGCATTAGACAGAGGTTGTTATGGATGTAGTTCAGGCCCATGTTCCTACTATGATGTTCCTAACGCAGAAGGACATTATGTATGGATTGGACGAGAAAATTGTCAAGAACTGATAAAAAAATAAATTAAAAACTGAAATTAAATGGAGTATTAAGAATGAAAAAAAGTTTTGAAATAGAAAAGATTTTAGAAAAATATTCTGCAGACAAAAAATATACTTTGGCAATCCTACACGACATACAAGCTGACTATGGACATGTATCAGTAGACCATTTGAAAGAGGTTGCTGCATTTTTAGAAACTAGTGTAGGAGCTTTGTTCTCGGTAGTGACATTTTATGATTCTTTTCATTTAGAGAAGCAAGGTGAAATTAAAATAAAAGTTTGCAATGGAACGGTTTGCTCCTCAAATGGAGGAAAAGAGCTTTTAGAAGAAATTGAAAATGCACTAGGAATCAAAGATGGTGAAACTACAAAAGATGGACAAATTTCACTGCAGACTGTTGCTTGCTTGGGACATTGTGGAGAAGCACCAGTAGTAGCTGTAAAGAGTAATTCATATGCTAATGTAAATTCTAAATCTATAGAACAAATAATAACAAAAGAAAATAATGGACTAGGAACTGCAAATATAATTGATACATCTTATGATAGCGTACTTTTGAAAAAAGCATCAAGTTTAGAGGAGTACATTGCAGGCGGAGGATATGAAGGTCTTAAAAAGGCTTTGAACTTTGACACGAAAAAAGCAATAATAACAGAAATGAAAAAAAGCGGATTACTTAGAGGTCGTTCAGGTTCAGGATTCCCTGTTAATTTGAAGTGGGAAGCAGCATATAATGCACCAGGAAGAAGTGGTAATAGAAAAGATAAATATATTATTGCAAATGGTGATGAAGGCGACGCAGGAGCGTTTATGGACAAATGGATAATGGAAGAATCACCATATTCAGTAATTGAAGGATTAACCATAGGTGCAACTGCTATAGGCGCACAAAAAGGTTATATATATATCCGTGATGAATATCCAAAGGCATTAGCAAGAATGGAGGAGGCAATAGCTGAGACCAGAAAGGCAGGACTTTTGGGAAAAAACATTTTGGATAGTCATGTTTCCTTTGATTGTGAGATAGTTCGAGGGGCAGGATCTTACATTTGCGGAGAAGAAAGTGCTTTGATGGAATCAATTGAAGGAAAGCCAGGAAATACTCGAAAGAGAATACCACTTCCAACAGTTAGAGGGATAGATAGGCAACCTACCGTTATAAACAATATTGAAACTTTAGCAAATGTGCCTTTAATCTTGAAAAATGGAGGCGAAACATATTCAAAAATAGGTACTGAGAAATGTAC
>CAYJJM010000025.1:0-245 GCA_964370515.1 uncultured Oscillospiraceae bacterium
TACATACTGCATTTCTTTTTGTTCTGCAGTATTTGGTGTAACATCTTGAGCAAGCTCTAGATCATAATTTTCTAATAGAGGTTTGAAAAAATTCATTTGTTCCCCTGAGTCAAAAGTAAACCCGTAGTAAGCCGGAACATTTCCCCTGTAGATTTACCCTTCCTTAGTAAAAAGGTGAATCTAATCTAACTGAAGGAGTTGTGTAATTCGTTCTAATTATTCAATGTCATATATAGCATTTTGAT
>CAYJJM010000025.1:255-4075 GCA_964370515.1 uncultured Oscillospiraceae bacterium
ATTGAATCATATAAGCAGCTGCATTGGCACGAATCAAAAAATCTTCTTTTAGCTCCTCTTGCACTTGGTCAGCTCTCTCATCATTTTCAGATAAGATTTCTTCCACTTGAGAAATTTGCCCAGTAGCTTCATTATCAAATTCAGAATAGGCAGTATGAAACATACCGAAGGCTCCTACCGTTAGAAGTACTCCCGTAATCATTAAAACTAAAACTACAAGTCGAGTAACAATATACTTTTTCATTTCATCTTCCCAATATAATTTAACAAATCCTATTTATAAGTTTAATGTATCATAGTAACGTCCTGTTGACAAGGAATTATTGCACAATAAAAGTATAATTTACTTAAGGCTAATATTGCTCCTACAAAAATAACACACACAGCGCCCCTACAGCCTTTATATAATTATCCCTTTTTAATCATTTGCTTTCATGGATTCTACCATGTTTATTTTTTTTATACTTCGTCTCATTATTCTATTTACTATTAATACAAAGAAAACAGCAAACATAAAGGAATACACATAGCTTGCCAAGCTTATTTCTCGCCCAAACATAACTCCTTCCACCTCTGCTACATGTATTACAAACCTATGAAGGCTTGCTCCAAAAGGCAATCCTACCACAATTCCAATTAAACATAGTAAATTAGTTTCTCTGAAAATATACGAATAAACTTCTTTGTTGTAAAATCCCAAAACTTCAATGGTTGCTAGTTCTTTCTTCCTTTCGCATACATTAATATTTATTAGATTGTATAGGACAACCAAAACCAATGCTCCTGCACAGACAATTATCATTATTACTATATAGTTAATACTTTTAACTGAATCTGCAAATGTGTTTTGGATATCACTTCTCATCAATGTATAATCCACATTTTCTGACTTGGCAAACTGATCTTGAACTTCCTCGTCTGTTGTTCCTTCTTCATAATTTATGTTACCCAAAATCGTTGTAAACTCTAAAGCCGTGTTAAATGTATTTTCATACATGCTATTCCCCATATAGACACTGTGCCCCACATAGTTTTCACAAATTCCTGTTACTTTAGCAGCTTTCTTTTCTCCATTATAAAGTTCTATCTAAACTTCATCTCCTACGTCAACAGAAATTTCTTCACTAAGTTTTTCTGTAATAATTAAAGAATTTTCGTTAAACTCTATTTCTGTTCCAAATACTCTAGTTCTGAATTTATAGTAGTCTTCCATACTGTCATTTTCTTTGGCAATTATTAAACTACCTTCTACATCTTCATCACTATTTCCATAAACAGTAACTGTTTCGTTTTGAAACAGGGCATAGTTTTTAATGTACTCTTGGTCACCAATAAGGTTTTCTAAATCCTCGTCCTCTTCAATCCATTTTTCTTCTGACACTTTACTCATAAAGTCATACTTGGTAATCTCATCATACTGCAATTCCACAATATCTCCTATTGAATCTCTAAGTCCAAATCCCGTAATCAAAAGAGCAAAGCTTCCTGCAATTCCAACAATGGTCATCAATAGCCTTTTTTTGTATCTAAAAATATTTCTAAGGGTAACTTTGTGAGAAAATTTTATTTTTCGCCAAATAACCGTGATTCTTTCAAGAAATATTCTTTTTCCTAGCTTAGGTGCTTTGGGGATAAGAAGGGCTGCTGGTTTTTCCTTTTGCTCACTTCTACAAGAAAAATAAGTTGAAAGACCAACACTAAAAATTATCACTAGAGAAACTGGGCGGATAATAAACAAAACTGGAAGAGTATATAACATTGAATAAGCTTCATCAATAATCATAGGGAAAACAATAAATCCTATTCCAATTCCTATCAATGAGCCAATCACAGATGCAGTTAAGCTATATGTCAAATAATATGATAGCACACTTTTGTTTGTATGACCCAAAGCCTTTAGAATTCCAATTTGAAGCCTTTCCTCCTCAATCATTCTAGTCATTGTAGTAAGGGCTACAAGTATGGTAACTGCAAAGAAAAATACAGGGAAAACCGCAGATATAGCTCTCACCTTATCCACATTATCCTTATATCCTTTTATTCCTATATTGTCACTTCTATCAAAGTACAGCCACTCACAAGCTTCTATTTCTGCTATTTCATTTTCTGCCTTTTCTATTTCTTCTTCTGCCTCACTAAGCTGTGCAAGAACTATGCTCTCTTCTTTGGCTAGTTCTTCTCTTCCTTCTTCCAATTCTTTTTGAGCTGCTTCCAAAAGTATTTCTTGTTCATCTAACTGTTTATCTAAGGCCTTTTCTTGCTCTTTTAGTATGGCTGCAGTTGCAGGGTCAACAGGTTCCAATGTTTTTATCTGGTCTTGGAGTTGCTTTTGGCTCTCTCTTCCTGCTTCAATGGCCTTTTTTCCTTCCTCAATATCTTTCTCTGCTCTTTCTAGTTGTTCTCTTCCATCTTCAATTTTTGATAATGCCTCTGCCTTGGCATTTTCAAACTCCCTCTTTGGCTCTTCAAGTTCTTCCAAAGCCTCCGCTTTCACTTCTTCTGTCCGTAGAGCACTTCTCTCATCTCCAACTTTTTCAATTTCAGACAAGCTATCTTGTATTATTTTCTCATATTCTTCATCAAAGGCATTTATTTTTTTTGCTCCCTCTATTTCTATAAATATATCCGTATATATGCCTTTATTATCAAATGCATCTTCCATTAGATATCCTGCAAGATCAATCTCTCCTTGGCCTGATTGAGACATTCCACCTTCAATAGAAATATAATATGGAGACTGAACTATACCTACAACTTCAAAGTTTAGTTCTTTCATGTTTTCTTTGATAGTTTCATAATCCCTATTTCCTTCAGAGATATTTAAGCTCTTAATATCCTCATTAATACCACCATAAGAATTTATTATCTCAATTACAACTTCATTTGAATTCTGAGGGAGTCTTCCCTCAATAAGTTCTAGATTTTCAAAGGGAACAGACATAAATCTGGTGACATGGCCTTCTCCTAGACTGTCTTTTGCAAAAACATCAGTAATATTAACACCAAAAGTTTTAGACACATTTTTAATTTTGCTTATCTCTTCTATGTCCTCCTCTGTAATTCCCAATGTACTTTTTATATTAATATCATACATATTATGACTATCTAAGTAATCATCTGTTCTTTCTTCCATAGAAAATGGTGCAGTTAATAAGCCTACTAAAAATCCGCTGCCTAGGGCAACAATTATTAGTATGGATATAAATCTAGCAATGTTGCTTTTTAATCCTCTTCTGCCTAGTTTTCTATATGTCTTTGCCATATTCTCCTGCTTATCAATGTTTGTTCTTTATTATATCAGCGATTATTTATTTTAGCGTTCCTATTTTACCGTTTTTACCACTCAATTTTTTCAATGTCTACTGGATTTTTATTAACTATATTTTCAATAGCTTCTCCATTTTTTACAGAAATAACTCTATCTGCCATAGGTTTTATTGCCAAATTGTGGGTGACTACTATAATGGTCTTGCCAGATTTTTTACTAGTTTCATAAAGAAGTTTCAATATGGTCTTTCCTGTTTTGTAGTCTAAGGCCCCTGTAGGTTCGTCACAAAGGACTACTTTGGGATTTTTTGCAAGTGCCCTTGCTATTGAAACCCTTTGCTGTTCTCCTCCAGAAAGTTGGGCTGGAAAGTTATTGTACCTATCCCCAAGACCTACACTCTTTAAAGTTTCCATTGGGTCTAGTGGTTCTTTGCATATTTCAGTAGCTAGCTCTACATTTTCTAATGCCGTTAAGTTTTGCACCAAATTATAAAATTGAAATACGAAGCCTACGCTATATCTTCTATAAGTAGTAAGTTGCTGCTCAGAAAAC
>CAYJJM010000025.1:4085-6359 GCA_964370515.1 uncultured Oscillospiraceae bacterium
CCTTGGTCCAAGTTGTCCATTCCTCCTAATATATTGAGTAAAGTAGTCTTTCCTGAACCACTGGGGCCTACAATAACACAGAATTCCCCCTCTTTAACATCAAAAGTCATCCCGTTTAACGCCACAATTTTTTGTTCCCCCATTTGATAAAATTTACTCACTTTATCAAAAGAAATATACTTATCCATACTTTCACTCCAATCAATATACTTTTATTTCTTCTACTTTTATTTGTTTCCCCTTTTATCTTTATCCAATGTTTTTTGTCTTTCATTTCTTCCATTTGAATTTATAGAATTTACTTTTTTTATTTTCGCTGAAATCTCTTCCAGTTCTTCTTTGGATAGGTTCGTAAGGTTTTCCAACTTATCCCTAAATTCATAAAGCTCATTAGATATTCTAGCTTTTCGCATTTCAGAGTAGTAACTAGCTATAACACCTGTTATGAAAGAGAATACAAAAATCGCTAAAATTGCCAAAAACCCTGTAATTAACTTTCCTATGAATGTTGTAACCACCAAGTCTCCAAAGCCTATTGTTGTCATTGCCGTAAAGGCATACCAAAGCCCTTCCCCATAGGTGTTAAAGCCAGGCTCAGCTAAGGTTATTACTAAGGCTCCAGAAAAGAAAGCTACAACCACTACAGTAACCAGTGTTGCCAGCTTAGTTTCCAAAACCTTGCCAATTAGCTTTCTAAATATCATTGTTTACTACCTCTAGCATCTCTTACCACCCACCTACTATCATATTAAAAAGATTACTCATTGTCACTAGTACAGGCAAAAGCATTACTGAAATATACGGCACTCTAACCTCTTTAAATTTCTTTTTCTTTACTAATGACACAACAAATGCAATAAATGCATTTATTGCCACATTTATAACTATAGCTATGGACAAGTTATATAAGCTACTAATTGTTATTGCCATTGCTCCATCTATAGTATAATAAAATATAAATCCACAGCTTATGGTTAATAATATAAGGGTTATTATTATATCTAACATTCTCGCCAGATTATGCTCTAACTTCTTTTCTAATACTTTAGCCGACAAAACAAACCAACCTGTTAATAATCCTGCTGATACTAAAAAGAACACCTGCCCGACTGTTTGATATAAGAAAAGTAGTGGCCAAGCCATAAAAACACCTGAAAGTATTATTGTCCACCTAGACTTCAATTTCCATCCTGCTATGTCAAAAGCCATTACTAGACAATAGAATATGAAGATTAAAAACAAGGGGATAATCCCAAAAATTACCAAAAATATACCCATATCTTTTCTCCTATTCAATACCCTATTTTATAGAGTAACTATTAAACAATCCCTTTAATTTTACTATTTTCTATAGTATTAACTATAATACTTTTTTAGTCAAAAGTCTATTGTCATTTTTGTTCTTTCATGTTTTTATGTTTCAGATCTTCATTATTTTTTCATGCTTTTCATGGCTCCTGTTATTTGTGTTTGAAGTTTTAAATTAGAATAAAAATATTGAGGTAGAAACTTCTTTTTCTACCTCAATATTTAAATGCATAAATTTATATG
This sequence comes from uncultured Oscillospiraceae bacterium, assembly GCA_964370515.1. Taxonomy (GTDB): domain Bacteria; phylum Bacillota; class Clostridia; order Peptostreptococcales; family Anaerovoracaceae; genus CAYJHC01. Next base: position 5,637 of record CAYJJM010000025.1, read on the forward strand.
GCATCATTATGTAGTTGCTCCATTCCAATGTCTATGACTTTATTATGGAGTATATCCCACCAATGCCTATGGTATCAATGCGAAGCCACAAATCGCAATGCTAATAAAATAAGTTAGAGTTTAGAGTTGTCTAAGATTACAGGCGGCAACTTTGCTCGTTCGCTTTCGTGTCACCTAAACGCCATATGTTTCAGCGTTTACATCTACATACATATCGATTATAAGTTCAGGATGCTCTTTGTTTTTTTACCATCTGTGTGTATTTTCTTTTGTTGATTCCATTTCTACATTTGGTAATTCTCTCGAAATATTTTCATACTCTTCTCTGCAACTTGTACAAGTTTCAATATGTGTTAAAATAACAATATGAATATTAAAAATATGACAATGATAATATTAGCTGGTGGAAAAAGCAGGCGAATGGGTTCCCCTAAGGAAAACCTCCTTTTTAATGACACCACTTTTTTAGAAACCCTAAAGTCACTAGGCGAAAGTCTTGGCTTTAGCCAAGTTTTAGTTTCGGGCATAGATATTTTGGACGAGTTGCCAAATAGAGGCCCTTTGGGAGGAATGTATACTTGCCTAAAGTCCATGAAAAATAATTTAGCCTTTATTTTACCAGTAGACTGCCCTAATATAACAAAGGAATCTATACTAAAAATTATAGATTTTCATTTTCTAAGCCATAAAGTTCCAACTGAAATGGCAGTTACCTTAATAAAT
>CAYJJM010000025.1:6369-8816 GCA_964370515.1 uncultured Oscillospiraceae bacterium
TCAAGGGGATCGTTTAGAGCCTTTGATTGGTGTTTTTTCTAAAGACTTTGAAAAAATAATATATCCTTGTATTTCTAATAACTCTGCGCCTATAATGAAAGCCTTAGATCAAGTTCCATATAAGGTATATCACCATTCTCTAAAGGACGGATTGATTATTAATGTTAACACCAAAGATGATTTAAAGAAGCTATAATTTCCATTTTCTCTGTGGATTGCTGTTGACATATATTCTTATTATTAAATGTATTTTTCGATTTTTATTTCCACTTGCTTAAAGCCAGGTATTTTGCTTATTGGGTCTAAAGCTTCCGAATCAGTAAGCATATTTGCCCCTTCCCCAAAATGGAATGGCATAAACATAGTTTTGGCCTTAACATTTTTTGATTCTTTGACCCTAGCAACAGTCTCTCCCCTAGGGGAAGTTACCTTTACCAAATCTCCCTGATTAATTTTAAGTTCTTTTAAATCTGTTGGATTAATTTCAATATAGTTTTCCGAATACATATCATTGATTTTTTTAGTTCGCTTAGTCATAGTTCTAGTATGATAATGCTCTAATATTCTTCCTGTAACTAATGTGTATGGAAAACTTTCCAAGGAATGTTTATCTGAGTTTCTCCTTATATCTAATGTTGTTATGATACCTTTCCCAATAGCAGGCCCATCCACATGCAAAATTCTTGTCCCCATATGCTCTTCCGTTGGACACGGCCAGCAAATGCCATCTTTTTCAATTTTTTCATAAGTAATGCCTTGATATGATGGTGTCAACATTTTCATTTCATCAAATATTTCTTGACTGTTTTTATATTCTTTTCCGTAACCAAGCTTTAACATTATGTCATTTATTATTTTCCAATCATCTCTTGCCATGCCTTTTGGAGAGACTGCCTTTCTTACTCTTTGAACTCTTCTTTCAGAGTTAGCATAAGTTCCTTCTGTTTCTGCATATGCAGTAGCAGGCAGTATAATATCTGCATAGTCTGTTGTTTCCGTTTCAAATATATCTTGGCAAACCACAAATGTTTTACTTAAAGCATGTGCAATATGTGCTGAGTTTGGATCTGAAACCATAGGATTTTCACCCATTATATATAAGAATTTCATTTCCCCATCTAAAATTGCCTTTGGGCTCATGGTAACAGTAAGTCCTGGCTTATCTGAAAGTTTTACTCCCCATGCCTTTTCAAATTTTTCTTGAATCTTTGGTTCTGTTACTTTTTGATATCCTGGATAAAGATTAGGCAAACAACCCATATCACAAGAACCCTGTACATTGCTTTGCCCTCTTAATGGATTAACGCCTGTGCCTTCCCTTCCTAAATTTCCGGTAATCAAAGCCAAATTTGCTATGGATTTTACACTGTCTGTCCCATTTGTATGTTGAGTGATACCCATGGCATAGGCAATAAAAGCATTTTTTGCTTTTCCATAAAGTCTTGCGGCATCAATTAAGTCTTTTTCTTCTATGCCACAGACTTTGGCAACATATTCAGGTGTATATTTCTTTACTGATTCTCTAAAGGTCTCTATTCCTTCAGTATGCTTTTCAATATAGTCCTTATTTTCTAGCTCTTCATTGAATATTATATTAGCAATTCCATTGTTAAGTTCAACATTAGTTCCTGGATTTATTTGCAAGAAAATATCTGCATGGTCACACAAAGGTATTCTTTTGGGGTCTGCAACTATTATTTTGCTTCCCTTTTCCTTTGCTTGCTTCATGTAGTATCCTATTACAGGATGTGCTTCTGTAGTGTTAGAACCTGTAACGAAGATTACATCTGCTTTTCTAACATCTGTCATTGGATTTGTCATGGCTCCACTACCAAGTGTTGTTGCAAGACCTGCAACTGAAGAAGAATGTCAAAGCCTTGCGCAATGGTCCACATTATTGGTCCCCACTGCAGCCCTCAAGAATTTTTGGAATAAATAATTTCCCTCATTTGTCACTTTGGCACTGGCAAATCCCATTATACTATCTGCACCAAATTCTTCTTTGCTAGTTTTTATTTTTTCTATAATTATATCGTAAGATTCTTCCCAACTGGCTTCTCGCCAAGCAGGTTTAATTCCTACTCCCTTTTCGTTTATTCGCACAAGAGGAGTCTTTAGTCTGTCTGGGTGGTTTATAAAATCAAAAGCAAACATTCCTTTGACACAAGAAAGGCCTTCATTTGCCCCAGCCATAAGAGGCTTAACTCCTATTATCTTATCAAATTTAACCTGCAGTTCTAATTGACAGCCAACACCGCAGTAAGGGCAAGTAGTCTTTACTTTCTCTGTTTCCCAATAGTCTTTTTTATATCTTCCTCTTCCTTCTAATGCCCCTGTTGGGCATACAACTACGCACTGACCACATGAAACGCAGCCATGCTCTTTAAGAGATTTATCGTGTTTTGGCTCATAAATCTTAAACTTACCAGAAGTATCTTCTCTTAGGG
>CAYJJM010000025.1:8862-13714 GCA_964370515.1 uncultured Oscillospiraceae bacterium
ACACTCTAATACAGTTTCCACAAGAAATACACTTATTGGGATCTCTAAATATAAACTCCTCTTCCCTGTCTACTTCTTTTAAAATAGGTGGTGCTTTTATTACTTTATCATATCCAACTTCTTTTGAAACTTTAACAAGACTGCAACTATTATAGTCATGGCAGCCACATTCAAGGCACATTTTACTGGCTTTTAAGGCTTCATCTACTGTATAACCTTTGGTATATTCTTTAAAATTAGTTTTTCTGCTATGGGCATGGGTGTGTTCCATATGAGGTTTAAACATTTCTTCTCTTTTTTCATAAGCATATATATCTTGATCTTCTATTTTAACTAAAAAAGAATTTTCTATTTTAAACTTTTTGCCACTAAGGTATTCATCTACTCTTTTTGTTACCTTTTTTCCATCTCCAATAGCTTCTATGGCAATAGAAATCTTGTCATTTCCACAGTCCCCTCCAGCAAAAACACCTTCAAGAGATGTGGTGTATGTGTCCTTATCACAAAGGATTCCTTTTTTCTTTGTTTTTTCCAAGCCCTTAATATCAGCAAAAGATACAGCCTGTCCAATGGCAGGAATTACCAAGTCCAAATCAATAATTTCATATTCTCCTTCAATAGGCTCTGGTTTTCTTCTGCCACTTTCATCTGCTTCTCCTAGCTGCATTTTTTGAAGTTTTATCCCTTTTACCTTTCCAGTTTCATCTGCCAGTATTTCCATGGGAGACCTAAGGTTTTTGAAAATAACCCCTTCTTCTTCTGCTTCTATTATCTCAATTCCCTCTGCTGGCATTTCTTCCTTTGTTCTTCTATAAATATTATAGACTTCTTTTGCACCTAGTCTGATAGCTGTTCTACAGGCATCCATAGCTGTATTTCCACCACCAATAACCCCTACTTTTTCACCGACATTGTATTTTTCGCCACTTGCGATTTTTTCTAAAAATTCTATTCCACCAATAACTCCTTGGGCTTTTTCACCAGGAATTCCAACAGCACTTGATGTCCATGCTCCCACTGCTAATATAACGCTGCTAAAGTTTTTTCTTATATTATTAAAGTCCTTTTCTTCTTTTATTTTGTAGCTAGTCTTTATTTCAACTCCCATTTCCTCTATAAGTTCTATTTCCTTATCAAGAACATAGTTTGGCAGCCTATATTCTGGTATTCCATATCTAAGCATTCCTCCAGCTTTGGGCATACCTTCAAATATTGTAACCTTATGTCCCATTTCTCTTAGGTAGTAAGCAGCAGAAAGTCCCATAGGACCTCCTCCTATGATTGCGACTTTTTTATTAGTTTCTTCTTTTATCTTAGGAATATAGGGTTTATCCGAAAACAGATCCAAATCTGCTGCAAATCGCTTTAACCACATAATTGGAACCGCTTCATCTATATGACCACTTCTGCATTTATCTTCACAAGGATGAGGGCATACTCTTCCCAGTGCAGCTGGCAGTGGAAGTTTTTCTTTTATTAATTTAATTGCATCTTCAAAAAGACCTTCCTTTATTAAGGTTACATATCCTTGGCAGTCTGTTTCTCCTGGACAGTTTGTCATACATGGAGGTCTACAATTTCCTCTATGGTTTTTGAAATGAAAATCTAGAATTTTTTCAACTTCTTCTTTTATGTGTTCTGTGTTTGTATAGATTTTCATGTTTTCTGAAATTAAAGTTTCACAAGATTTTACCAGATTTTCTTCTCCTTCAATCTGGCATAAGCAAACACCACAACTACCCTCTTTTACTATTCTTTCGTCATAACAAAAATGGGGAATATATATATTATTTTTTAATGCGGTTTTTAGAATTGAGTCTCCTAAAACTCCTTCTATTTGCTTGTCGTTAATAAAAACTTTCATCTTTTCTTTCATAATTATCCTTGCATTTGTTTTTAGTGTTATACCTTTATTTTGGTTGTGCTATTTGAAGATTTTTCGTTGTTATTTCTAATCTCTCATTTGTATTTATAATCTATTTAAAGCGAAGAGTAGTTTTTTTATTCAAAATCCTCTCTAAATTATATCATTATTTTGCTATTGCTTTCTAGAGTTTATTAATTTAATTGTATTTAATTTGTAACACTAAATTTCTAACTGATAAGTTTGTTAATTTAATTGTATTTAATTAAATTTTTCAATTACTTGTCTTCAAAAAAATATAATCCCAAATTGCCGTCAGAAGAAAATTCACTACCTATCTCCCCGATAGGTGGGTGTCCCGTCAAAGGCTCTGGCGTCCCTTCACAGAGGGCTTGTCATTTGCACATTGAGTTCTGACTCCCGTAAATGTAATGTAGGTTGAATTTACCATTCTTAACGAACAATCTAGGATTTCTTTAATAGTATTATATTACTCTTTTTAAAATCATGTCAAGGCTATTAATAATATTTATAATTTTTTCGCACATTTCACTTGTACTACTGTAAGCGTGAAACCATGACACATGGCTAGCTATAATAATATAATTTTATTCAGACAAATCTATGGTGCAATTATGATGGACTTTTTGCACATCGTCATCATCTTCCAATACACTTATCATTTTTTTTAAATTTTTGATATCATGCTCATCTGTTGGAGTTTGCTCCATTGAAGGCACATATTCAACATCCGCTTCTAGAGGTTCATAGCCTGCATTTTTCACTGCCTCCAAAACATTGTTGAAATCCTCTGTTTCAGTTATTATTTCAAAACTATCATCAAAGGTTGTCATATCTTCCATTCCTGCCTCTAGGGCCACATCCATCAAAGCATCCTCTGATATTTCAGATGTTTTTTCTATAATAATAATCCCTTTTCTATTAAACATGTATGATACACAGCCTGGAGTTCCCAGATTTCCTCCATATTTGTCAAAAGCATGTTTTACAGATGATGTAGTTCTATTTTTGTTATCAGAAAGGGTTTCTACAATAACCGCTACTCCTGATGGCCCATATCCTTCAAAGCTGCTAGCTTCAAAGTTTGCACCATCAATTTCTCCTGCTCCTTTTTTAATTGCCTTGTTAATATTGTCGTTAGGCATGTTTATAGCCTTGGCTTTATCTACTGCATGTTTTAAAGCAGAGTTATATTCTAGGTCGCTTCCTGCTTTTGCAGCAACAATAATTGCCCTGGTGTATTTCGTAAATATTGCGGCTCTTTTTGAGTCCTGTGCAGCTTTTCTTCCTGCAATCGTTCCATGTCTTCCCATTTAACTTGCTCCTTTTTCTCTTTCTTGTTGTTTTTCCTTTAAATTTTTGTGGCTTGTTGCCATCATAAGTTTTATTCTATTAAGCTGATTTACTTCGCTTGCTCCTGGGTCATAATCTATGGCTACAATGTTTGCTTTTGGATTTCTTTTTCTTAAAGCTTTCATAACCCCTTTTCCTGTTATGTGGTTTGGCAAACAGGCAAATGGCTGAAGGCATGCAACATTTTCCACTCCATGATCAATAAGTTCAATCATTTCTCCAGTCAAAAGCCATCCTTCTCCACATTGGTTCCCAATAGAAACTATTTCTTCGGCTTTTTTTGCAATTTCTTCTATTCTAGTCGGTTCTTCAAATCTGTTGCTTTTCCTTAAGGCCTTTCTCATAGGTCTTCTGAAAAATTCAACAAATTTAATTGCGAACTGGTTCATATCCATAGAAAATTTACTTCCCGATAAATAATTAAAATTGAATTTTTTATTGTGCATACCATACAAGAAGAAGTCCATTAAATCTAATACTACAGCTTCTCCACCTTCTCTTTCAATAATATCAACAATATCATTATTAGCTATAGGGTGGTATTTAACTAAGATTTCTCCCACCACCCCTACTTTTGGTTTTTCTAAGTTTTCAATCAAAGGAAGCCTATCAAAATCTTCAACGATAAACTTAGTAATAAGTTTATATTTTACTAAGCTACCTGATGTAATGTTCTTTGCAGCAATTCTAGACCATTTTTTATAAAGTTTTTCTGCTGATCCTGGAACCTTTTCATAAGGCCTTGTTTTGTACAAAACTCTCATAAATAAATCTCCATACATTATTCCCATCAGCATTCTTTTTATAAGCCTAAATTTTAGTTTGAATCCAGGATTAACTTCAAGCCCTGCTGTACTTACAGAAATAATAGGAATTTGCTCCATATTCAAGTCCTTTAAAGCTTTCCTCAAAAGTGCAATATAGTTACTTGCGCGGCAACCCCCTCCTGTTTGAGACATGAATATAGCCGTTTTATCAAGGTTCACTTTTCCGCTTTTCAAATAAGATATTATTTGGCCCAAGGTTACTATTGTAGGGTAACAAGCATCATTATTAATATACTTTAATCCTTCTTCTATAGCATGGTTGTCCACCTCAGGAAGTAGTTTTGCATTATATCCAAATTTTCTTAAAGCATTCTCTAACACGGAAAAGTGAATAGGTGACATTTGCGGAATCAGAATGGTATAATTCTTTTTCATTTTCTTGGTGAAGACTTTTCGTTTGTAACCCTCTCGGTTTTTCTCACGTTTTATTTTGTACTTTTCCCTTGCCTCTATGGCAGATTTGAGGGAGCGTATTCTAATCTTTGCTGCCCCCAAGTTATTTCCTTCATCAATTTTAAGAACGGTGTAAAGCTTATTTCCAGCTTTTGTTATTTCTTCTACTTGATCTGTTGTAACAGCATCAAGTCCACAGCCAAAGGAATTAAGTTGAACTATCTCTACATCATCTGTAGTACAAACATATTCAGCCGCCCTGTATAATCTAGTATGATACATCCATTGATCCAAAACCCTAATTGGCCTTTTAAGTGGCTCTAAATTTGCAACTGCATCTTCTGTAAGAACTACCATTTCATGAGATGTAATAACCTGGTTTATTCCATGATTT
>CAYJJM010000026.1:0-3468 GCA_964370515.1 uncultured Oscillospiraceae bacterium
CATATGCTGAACTTTTTTAATATAATCTTCTACATCTTTTTCTTTTTCTGTTCCTTGGGTAAGGTCTTTAACAAATGGATGCTCTGGTGCCAAAACCATATATGTAACTCCATATAAAGTGTCTGGTCTAGTTGTGAAAACTTCTAGTCCTTGTTCATATCCTTCAATAGCGAAGCTTACCTTTGCTCCTTCGCTTTTCCCAATCCAATTTTTTTGCATTATTTTTACTTTATTTGGCCATCCGTCAAGAGCTTCTAAGTTTTGAAGTAATTTTTCTGCATAATCTGTTATTTTAAAATACCATTGAGATAATTCTTTTTTACCTACTATACTTCCACATCTTTCGCATGCACCGTCAACCACTTGCTCATTTGCAAGTACTGTCTGACAATCTGGGCAAAAGTTTACAGGGTTTTCTTTTTTGTAAGCCAATCCATTGTTAAAAAATTGAATGAATATCCACTGCATCCATTTATAATAGTCAGGATGACAAGTAGCGACTTCTCTTTCCCAATCATAAGCAAGTCCCAATTGGCTTAATTGTGCTCTCATATCGTCTATATTTTCCCATGTCCACTTATTAGGGTGTATCCCATGTTTAATAGCGGCATTTTCTGCTGGGAGGCCAAAAGAATCCCAACCCATAGGATGTAACACATTATATCCTTTCATAGTTTTAAATCTTGCGATTACATCACCAATGGAATAGTTTCTAACATGTCCCATATGAAGTTTCCCCGATGGGTAAGGAAACATTTCAAGCACATAGTATTTTTCTTTGTTAGTATCCTCTGAAACTTTAAATGTATTATTTTTTTTCCACTTTCCTTGCCATTTTTCTTCTATTTTCTTAAAGTCGTATTTGTTAGACATTTCTCTCCTCCAATAATATCGTTTCACAATCTCCCCAAACTTTTTCTACAGTATATTTTTCTCTCATTTCTTCAGTAAACAAGTTTACTATAATATCTCCACAATCTAAAAGTATCCAACCTGATTCCTTTTTACCCTCAATATTTTTTATTGCACCACCTATCTTTTCAATATAGTCTTCTATTTCATCTCTCAGCGTAGAAATTTGTCTTTCTGAGCTTCCTGATCCTATTATCATATAATCAGCAAAAGCAGATTTTTTTCCTATGTCAATTATCACTATATCTTTTCCTTTTTTATCATCTAGTAGCTGACTTATTTTGAGGGCTGTTTCTTTTAAATTCATCTCTTTCTCCTTTTCTTACTTGTCTTTTTCGGTGTAAGTTAATCAAATTTATTTTTGTAAAATTTTATTCCTTCTATTGTATCTTTTTGGATTTTCTTTTCTTCTATTCCTTTTTTGTTAAGATGTGCTACTGTATTCTTCATCACACAATATGCAGCAAGATAAATATTCTTTTCTGCTATTTCTCTTATTTTTTCTACACCATCATATTCTCTATTTTCTTCAATGGCATCTGCCACATAAACAATTGCTTCCAAGTTGTTCATATTTGCCTTTCCTGTTGTATGGAATTCTATGCTTTTTATCACATTTGGATAAAAAGTAATATCTCCTAATTCTTTATTCCAGTTATCTTTAAGATAATGTGCCGCTATTTTTCCATGAGCAATATTTATGTTGTCCAAAAGACTTTTGTCTAAGTTGTTTTTCTTTATGTAGGTGTTAGTCTCTTCTATGGTTTTCTCTTTTGCCCAATCGTGAAAAAGACAGGCTATCTCTATTTGCAATAAATCCTCTTTATAAATTTCACCCAATTCTTTTCCCTTCTTAATCACCCCTAATGTGTGTTCTTTTAGCCTAAGAGTAATTGCAGGGTTTTGCAAATATCTATTTATATAATCCATTATTAGCTATATACCTCTTTACATTTTCTTTTAAGTATTTTTCATGTTTGTTTATATTCTCTCTTATTTCCGTAGAAGATACATCTATAGGTTGATTATAAATTTTTTGTATTTCTGTCCCAAAATTCTTTCTTAAATATACTATTTCTTCATCTAGCTCCTTGTCCTTGTATCCTGGCCTAGATCCTACTATAAATTTATTTTCTCTAAGAACCTTTTCTCCCTTTTTCCAAGTTTTAATTTTTAAAAAAACATCAGTACCGCAAATAAAGTGTATCTCTTCGTCCTTTTTTGACATTTTTTTAAAATGTTCCAAAGTCAGATATGTATATGATATTCCTTCCTGTTCCATTTCCCAAGTTGAATATGAAAACTTAGGATTTTCCATAGCAAAACTTATCATCTCAGCTCTTGTCCTAACATCAGTAATCTTTTCTCCCAGTTTAAAAGGTTGTAGTTTGCTAGGCACAAAAATTACTTTATCCAATTTTGCTTGTTCCACAGCATCTTTTGCTAAAGAAATATGTCCTATATGTATGGGATCAAATGTTCCTCCAAAAATTCCTATTTTCTTATTCATTTAGGTCTATTCCCAATTCTTTAAGTTGGCTTTCCTCTGCATTAGCTGGTGCTTCACTAACCATACATTGGGCAGCTTGATTTTTAGGAAAAGCTATAACTTCCCTAATGCTTTTTTCACCAGTCAAAAGCATTACCAATCTGTCTAAGCCATATGCAAGACCTCCATGAGGTGGTACCCCATATTTAAAAGCTTCAACTAAAAACCCAAACTTTGCATTTATTTCTTCTTGAGAAAGCCCCAATACTTCAAACATCTTTGTTTGTAAATCTGCATCATGAATTCTAATGCTTCCACCGCCAAGTTCAACGCCATTTAAAACAACATCATAGGCTTCTGCTTTAACAGAATGAGGGTCCTTATCTAGTTTTTCCAAGTCTTCTGTCTTAGGTGATGTGAATGGATGGTGTTTGGCTACAAAGCTTCCTTCTTCTTCGTCAAACTCATACAAAGGAAAATCCACCACCCAAAGGAAATCATATCTATTCTTTTCTATAACACCCATTTTTTCAGCTATATGCTTTCTTAAAAATCCCAAAGAATCGAACACAACAGATGGTTTATCCGCTACTATAAGAACTAAGTCACCATTCTTTGCTTGTAGGCTCTCCCCTACTTCTCTTAGTTTGGCTTCATCAAAAAATTTATTAACAGAAGAAGTTACTTCTTCCCCATACTTTATCCACACAAGTCCTTTGCACCCATAGCTTTTGGCAGCTTCCTGAAGTTTATCAATATCTTTTCTACTAAATTTTTCAGCACCATCTTCTATACAAATACCCCGAATATCTCCACCATTTTTCAATGAGTCTGTAAAAACTTTAAAATCGCAACTTGCAAAATGGTCATTTAATTTTTTCAATTCATAGCCGAACCTTGTATCAGGTTTATCACTACCATACCTATCCATAGCTTCATCATAGGCCATTCTTGGAAATGGTGTGGCCAATTCTATATTCATTAATTCTTTAAATACTTTCTTTAGAAAACCCTCTTGGGTTGATATTACATCATCTTTATCTACAAATGACATTTCTAAGTCAATT
>CAYJJM010000026.1:3478-8679 GCA_964370515.1 uncultured Oscillospiraceae bacterium
CTCTTAGATCTTCATCCCTAAAACATTTGACAATTTGGAAGTATCTATCTGTTCCTCCCACCATTAAAAGTTGCTTGAACATTTGCGGAGATTGAGGCAAGGCATAAAATTGGCCTTTGTTTACTCTACTTGGAACCAAATAATCTCGTGCTCCTTCTGGGGTAGGTTTAATTAGCATTGGTGTTTCAACTTCAGTAAATCCTTCTTCTGAAAAATACGCTCTTGCAATTTGACAAATTTTATGTCTAAACATAAGATTTTTCTGCATTTTTTGCTTTCTAAGATCTAGGTATCTATACTTTAATCTAAGGTTATCATCAACATTATCATCATCTTTTATATATATAGGTGGTGTTTGGGCTTCTGAATATATTACAAGCTCACTTGCTATTATTTCAATTTCTCCTGTAGGAATGTCTGGGTTCTTTGATTCTCTTTCTCGAACTGCACCAGAAATTCCAACAACAAATTCTCCTCTCAAGGCATCTGCTTTATTAAAAAGTTCATCTGAAACATCATCATTAAAAACAACTTGAACGATACCTGTTTTATCTCTAATATCGCAAAAAATAACTTTTCCCAAATTTCTACTTTTTTGCACCCATCCATTAATGCTTACATTTTCACCTATGTTATCCTTGGAAAGTTTCCCACACATAGCTGTTCTTTTTATTAGCATATTTTCCTCCTATTTTCCTTTAAGCTCATTTATAAATTGATTAATATCTGTTTCTCTTTGTTCGGATTTTTCCATATCTTTTAGTGTTATCCTATTATTTTTAAGTTCCTCTTCTCCTAATATTATAGTATATTTTGCCCCTATTTTGTCTGCATATTTAAATTGGCCTTTTACATTTCTCTCATTAATATCAATTTCTGCCTTAAACCCTTCTTTTCTTAGTTCTTTTAAATATTTAAGAGCAGTCCCCTTGGCTTCACTTCCTATGGCGATTATAAATACATCTACAGAGTCAGGCATTGGTATTTGTGCTCCGCAGGCTTCCATAGTTAATAGTAGACGCTCAATACCCATTCCAAAGCCTACTCCTGGAAGTGCTGGTCCTCCCAATTGTTCAATTAAGTTATCGTATCTGCCTCCTCCGCAAACAGTGCCTTGAGCTCCTATTTCATTACTCACAAACTCAAATGCAGTTTTTGTGTAATAATCTAAGCCTCTAACTATTTTAGGGTCTATAACAAATTCTATTTCAAGAGAATTTAGGTTTTCTTTTAGCTGTGAAAAGGCATCTTCGCATTCATCGCACAAATAATCCATCATTACTGGTGCATCTTTTACTATTTCTTGGCATTTTGGTGATTTGCAGTCTAAAATTCTCATAGGGTTTCTTGTGTACCTATCCTGGCATGTTGCACAAAGATTATCTAAGTTTGGTTTTAAAAATTCCTTTAATGCTTCCCTATGCACTGGCCTGCAAGTACTGCATCCTATACTATTTATCCTTAATTGAACATTTGTTATTCCCAGCTCTTCTAGAAAATCTTTACCAATACTAATGACTTCACTATCTGCAAGCATATTGGGAGAACCAAAAATTTCCACTCCAAACTGATGGAATGCTCTCTGTCTACCCGATTGAGGTTTTTCATATCTAAAGCAAGACATTTCGTATGCTAGTTTTGTAGGTTGACTTTCTGCATATTGCTTATGTTCAATAAATGCTCTCACAATTCCAGATGTTCCCTCTGGTCGAAGCGTAATACTACGCTTTCCATAATCCATAAATGTGTACATTTCCTTTTGAACTATATCTGTAGTGTCTCCTACACCTCTTGAAAATACTTCTGTATGTTCAAACACAGGAGTTCTTATCTCTTTAAACCCATATCTTGAGCAAATTTCCTGAAACATTCTTTCCAAATACTGCCATTTATAAATTTCTCTTGGCAAAATGTCTTTTGTTCCTTTAGGTGCACTAATTATCATATTTCCTCCTATGTTTTTTATATGAATGGAAATAAGTTTTCTTCCTTTCTTCCTATCATTTCATCTATTCTATTTATATATACCCCTGGATCCATAATATTGGCGATTCTTTCTAATCTATTCTCATTTTCAAAGTATACCTTTGAAATCCCTCCTGCTCCTAGGGCAATTATTGTTTGTATTTCTTCCATTATCCTTATATTATATATGCCTATTTTGTCATTAATACAATATCCAATATTTTCTAGATTTCCTGCCATGTTTTTTTGCCTATAAAGATAGTAAGGTTTATATCCTCTGCTTTTTAAGAAGTTTTCTCCTTTTTCTATCATTTCAAATACAACTTTGCTCCTTTTGTAGTTTGCATCTTTCTCTTCTTTTGCCATATTTGACGCTCTTTTAACAGCTAAGGTGTGTACTGTTATATTATCTGGATTTAACTTTACAATTTCTTCTAAGGTTTTTTGAAAATCTTCAACCTTTTCCCTTTCTAGTCCTGCAATTATATCCATATTAATTTCAAAGGTTCCTTCTCCACTTGCCCATTTAAAAGCTTCTTTTATTTGCTCCAAGGTTCCTTCCCTACCTATTAGTTTTAATGTCTTTTCATGTATGGTTTGAGGGTTAATGCTTATTCTTCCTACATTGTATTTAGACAATATCTTTAATTTTTCTTCTGTAATAGTATCTACTCTTCCTGCCTCAACGGAATATTCTTTTAACTTTTCCCTAGAATTTTTGATAATGTTTTTTTCTATCACTTTCAAAATCCATTCTAACTCTGCTTCAGTTAATGTTGTTGGTGTTCCTCCGCCTATGTATATGCTTTCAATATTTATATTCTTTTCTTTTATCTTTGTCCCAGTATATATAATTTCTTTTTCTAAAGCCTTTAGGTATTTATCTATAAGACCTTTTTTGGGTCTATTAGATGTAAAAGAACAGTAATAACATCGTGTTGGACAAAATGGTATTCCTATATAAAGCCCTACTGTTTTTTCAGTTGGTGCTTTTAGCAAAGATCTTTGATAAAAATCTATATCTAATATTAGGCTTGCTTTTTTAGGTGACATTAGGTATTCAAATATTAAATAGTCCTTTGCTTTTTCTTTTCCTACTCTATTCACAATATCTCTTGCCAGTTTAACTGGTCTTATACCAGTAGTTGTTCCCCATGGAGGGGTTTCTCCTGTTAATTCTTTTAATTCTTTAAACATTTCTCTTTTTAAAGAGCCTTTGTTAAAGGATCCATCTTTATTTTCATATTTTCTTTTTTCTTTTATAGACTCTTTGGAAGTAATATCTGGCAATTTTAATTCGAAATCTTCTTTTCTTAAAAAGGTCTTTGCTAGCTCCTCATATTCGTTTATGGAGTTAGCCCCATAAAGTTTTTTCGTATATTTTTTCTTTATCTCTTCTTTTTTTTTCATGTTTATCTTTCTAGTTTCTTACAAAAGGATTATACATTTTTTCATGTCCTACTGTCGTTTCCCCCATATGTCCTGGTAAGATTTTTGTTTTGTCTGGAAGTGTGTATATTTTTTTTCTAATGCTTTCTTTCAACTCTTTCATAGAACCTCCAGGAAAATCTGTTCTTCCTATTGAATCAGCAAAAATTGTATCGCCAGAAAAAAGAATGTCTCCAACTAAAATCACCATTCCACCTTTTGTATGTCCTGGCGTAAGAAAAAATTCAAGTTCAGAAGTTCCGCAGTTTAGCTTTTCTCCATCCTCAATCCATATATCAGCATCTATTGAAACAGCTTTACCTGTAACTATGGTAGACATGTTCAGTCCCGCATTGGATAATAAGTTTTTTTCTTCCTTTGATGCTACTATTTTTGCTTCTTTAAATTCTTCTTTAAATTGTTCTACTCCACCAATATGGTCTCCATGTCCGTGAGTTAAAACAATATATTCTAATGTTAGTCCTTCATCTTCTATAATTTTTGAAATTTCTTTTGAATAACCGCCTGGGTCTACTATAAAAGCTTTTTTTTCCTTCTCGTCATATGCCAAATATGTATTCACTTGATATGGCCCTGTATGAATTAAGAATATTTTCATGTTTTTTCCTTTCTATCCTTTTGCTCTATATACTTCAATTATCCCAGGTATATTTTTTACAACTCTTATTACTTTATTTACCTCTTCTTGATTTTCTATTGACAAAGTTAAGTTTATATTTACAGTAGCATCCTGTTTGTTTTTCCTTGCCATTACTCCATCAATATTCACATCCAATGATTCGCAAGCCCTAGAAATTTCTCCAAACAAACCTTTTCTATCTTCAGATATAATATTTATATTTACATCATAAGATGCACCTTGGGTTTTCTCCCACTCAACTTCAATCATTCTTTTCTTTTCTTCAATTGGTAGGTTTTTTATGTTTTCACAGTCAACCCTGTGTACTGCTATTCCTCTTCCCTTGGTTATAAAGCCTATGATTTCATCTCCTGGTACTGGACTGCAGCATTTTGACACTCGAATTAATAGATTTTCCATTCCTGGAACTATAACCCCTCTGTCATTTTTCCAAGGTCTTGATTGAATTTTTCTTTCTTCTTTTAGATTTTCAATTATATTTTCATCTTTTTCTTCTTGAGTTTTTACGTCATCTGTATAAATTTTTATTAAGCTGTTACCTATTTTACTTACAAATGGTTTTGTTGCACCCAAGTTTAAATATAGTTCATCTGTACTGGAAAATCCTTGCTCTTTGACTATTTTATGCAGATAATTACCTTTAAGTACTTCTTTGGGATCTATGCCTTTTCTTCTAATAAATTTATCAATTGCATCTTTTCCTCTAGCAATATTATCTGTTTTGTTTTCTTTTTTTAGATACTGCCTAATTTTACTTCTAGCACTGCTACTTTTTGCTATTTTAAGCCAATCAATACTTGGACCGCCTGAGTTTGGGTTTGTAACAATTTCAATAATATCTCCGTTTTTGAGGGTGTGGTCAATAGGAACCATTCTTCCATTGATTTTTGCACCAACACATTTTACTCCTACATCTGTATGAACCTTAAAAGCAAAGTCCAATGGGGTTGAGCCAGCAGGAAGTTCCATTACATCTCCTTTGGGTGTGAATACAAATACTTGGTTTTCAAAAAGATCTATTTTTAAAGCTTCCATAAATTCATTTGGATCATCCATATCTTTTTGCCATTCAAGACTTTGCCTTAGCCATGCAAATTTTGCTTCCTCGTCATTTGGAGAACTTTTTCCTTCTTTGAATTTCCAGTGG
>CAYJJM010000026.1:8706-13560 GCA_964370515.1 uncultured Oscillospiraceae bacterium
ATTCCATATTCAGCTACTCTGTGCATTTCATATGTTCGTATTTGAATTTCAAAAGGTTTTCCATTTGATCCAATTACTGTTGTATGCAAAGATTGATACATGTTTTGCTTGGGCATGGCAATATAGTCCTTAAATCTCCCAGGTATAGGTGTCCATTTTATATGAACTATTCCTAAGACAGCATAACAATCTTTAACAGAGTCAACAATTACTCTTATTCCTAATAAATCAAAAATTTCATCAATATCTTTTCCTTGATAAGTTTTTTTCTTGTAAATACTGTAGAAATGTTTTGAGCGCCCAGTAATATCATATTGTATTTGGTGTTCTGAAAGAGCTTCTTCCATTTCCAATACGATTGAGTCTAGGTTTTCTTGTCTCTCTTCTTTTTTTTGTTCAATTTCTTTAGAAATTTCACTATATGTATCTGGTTCCAATTGCTTTAAGGCAATATCTTCTAGTTCAAACTTTAGACTATACATTCCCAATCTACTTGCAAGTGGTGCGTATATATCTAAGGTTTCTTTACATTTTTCTTTTATTTTTTCTTCGTTAAGGTAATTTATAGTCCTTAGGTTATGAAGCCTATCTGCAAGTTTAATAATAAGAACTCGAATGTCTTTTGACATTGCAAGAAACATTTTTCTTAAATTTTCTGCTTGCCTCTCTTCTTTTGTGTCGAAGACTAAGCTACCTAGTTTAGTGACTCCATTAACCAAGAGTTCTATATTTTCACCAAAATCTTCTTTTAGCTGCTTTTCTGAATAGTCTGTATCTTCCACTACATCATGCATTATTCCTGCAACAATAGTTTCTTCATCCATTCCCAACTCTGCTAAAATAATTGCAACTTCCAAAGGATGAATGATATATGGGTCTCCCGATCTCCTTAACTGTCCAACATGATGAGTGTATGCAATCTTAAAAGCAAAACTTATTAAATCCAAATCATAATTTGGGTTTATTTTGCTAATTCGATTTATAAAGTCTTCATTCATCGCGTCCAGTTTGTTCATATTTTCTCCTATTCTTTTTTCCCAACTGTTTTTCTTCTGTACTATTTATTGTTTTTATTTTTTCTCTTTTTCTTTTCTTTGGTAACAACACTTTGATATCTGGTTTTTTTTGCAAATTTTGAAATCTCATAATAAATAGGACTAGAAACAAATATTGAGGATAAGCAACCCACTATTACTCCAACCATTAGAGGTAGAGTAAACTCTCTTATTGCTTCTGATGTCATAAAGTAAAGAGGTATCATAATCACAAGTGTAGTAAGTGATGTCATAATAGATCTTCCTAGGGTTTGTGTTATACTTGTATCTATTAAACCTGTTAATTCCGGATTCTTAGAATATTTTGCATTTTCTCTTATCCTATCAAATACAACAATCGTATCATTTATAGAATATCCTACAACAGTTAGCACCCCTGCAATAAATGGATTGTTTATGGTTAATTGGAATATGGCATAAAAGGCTACTACTAGTAAAACATCATGAACAACTCCTATGATAGCTGCCACACCAAATCTCCACTCTCTAAATCTAATCCTTATGTAAACAAACATCCCAATTGCTGCAATTAATATCGCTAGCATAGCATTATTTCTAAGTTCTTCTCCTATAGAAGGTCCAAACAAACTCGCACTAAGCACAGCATCATCTTCTAAGTTGAATTCCTTTGAAATATTATCTATCAATAATGCTCTATCTTCATTTTCCAAAGCTGTTACTGTTTTTATAATTATTTCTTCTCTCTTTTCACCTGAGTAAATTATTTCAGACTCTATACTCTCTTCTTGAAGAATATTTTCTATAGCTTCAATTTCCACCTGTTTTCCCATGTCAAGGTGAATCATTGTTCCTCCAGTAAAGTCTATTCCATAATTAAAGCCTTTAGCTCCCACAAAAATACAACCAACAGCAATAACAATAATGGATATCATATAGTATATTTTCCTTTTACCAATAAAGTTAAGACTTTTTCTAAAGCTAAAATTCGCCTTTCCTTCTTTGTTAATTCCATAAAAGCTATTTTTTGAAAGTGCTTTACTGTTAGCAAATACTCCTAAGAAAATTTGAGTTACTATTACTGCTGTGAATATGCTGGCAAATATACCTATCATCAATGTCCATGCAAATCCTTTAACACTGCTTGTTCCCACTTGATAAAGAATTATAGCAGCAATAAGGGTTGTTATCTGTGCATCCATAACAGTTCTCATTGCTCTTTTGAATCCGGTTTCTGTAGCTACTCTTATGCTTCTGCCATTTTCAATTTCTTCTCTAAGTCTAGCAAAGATAATTATATTTGCATCCACTGCCATGCCTATAGAAAGGATGATTCCCGCAATTCCCGGCAAAGTAAGTACACTATTCATAAAGACCATAGCATACATTATTATTAGTATGTATAATGAAAGGGCAATACTTGCAGCAACACCCATTATTCTGTATCCAAAAATCATGATTAAGAATATAAAGCCTACGCCTATAAGTCCTGCTAACACACTTTTTTCAAAGGCATCAAAGCCTATCTTTGCTGTTTGAACAGAGGTTTCAACTTCAACTAAGTCTACAGGTAAAGCTCCCCCTCTAATAAGTGCCGCCAAATTTACCGCTTCTTCTTGGCTAAACTGTCCAGTAATTTGGCAACTTCCTCCTGAGATTACTTCATTTACTTCTGGTGCTGAAACAATTGTTCCATCCAAAAGAATCAGAATAGCTCTAGGGCTAACACCTTCAATTGCAGAACCCACTCCTCCGCTAAATGCGGTAGCTGTGGCTTCTTCAAATGCAACCGCTCCATCATCATTAAAATCTATATCTACTGCATATCCTCCAGACTCAGTATCTTGGCTTATGCCTGCATCCTTTACATCACTTCCGTCTAACACTATTGTTCCATCTGCCAACGCAAATTGCAACTGTGCTGTTTGACCAATTGTTGCAATTGCCTCTTCTGCATCTTCTACTCCTGGCAACTCTACTCTTATTCTGTTTCCTGCTTCAACTGTTACTACAGGATTAGTCAACCCCATCTGGTCTACCCTATTTTCCATAACTGCTTTGGTTCTATTCATAAGATCAGAAAGTTCCTCACCTTCTAGATCAGTCTGAGCTTCCATAACCACATATACTCCACCTTCAATATCTAGCCCTAACTTTATCTGATCTTTAATGGGTTTATAATCTCCAATCCCAAATAAAGCAACATACCACCCAATAGCTATAATGACTATCAAAAAAATTGCTACAATCGTTCTTTTTGTGTTGTTCATACTATTTTTTCCTTTATAATTTTTTGTTTATAATTTACAATGCATATCTTTAATTTTACTATTTTTTTTTATAATAAACAAGGAATTTAAGTTCAAATTTTAACATTTTTTAAAAATTTTTAAAAATTCAAAAAATAATCTTTTGAATTCCAACAAGTATCTAATGTAGAAAAAATTAAAACTGGTTCTTATATGAACCAGCTTTATTTTTAAAATCTATATTCAATTATTTTTCCGAAGTTTCTTCATCTTTAGGTGCAGTCTTTTTGATTCTTTTTGGTTTTGGCTTTTCTTCTTCTTCCTCAACCTCAACTTCTGCAACCTGAGGTCTTGCATTAGCGTTAACCACTTTAGAAACAGCCCATCTCATCATTTCAAATTTCACTTTGTCCGCGCCAACTTGAATAACAATTGACTCTTCTTTTGTTTTAACAATTTTCCCACAGATTCCACCTATTGTAACGATTTCATCACCTACGCCTAGAGCACTTCTCATAGCGTTCACTTGTTTTTCCCTCTTTTTTTGCGGTCTAATTAGTAATAGATACATAATTAGAAAAATAGCTATTAGAGGTAAAAAGGTAAAAATTTGATTCATGTTTATTAATAACGCATGTTAATTCATACTGGTGCCGGCAGTGGGGGTCGAACCCACACGGTGTTACCACCACGGGATTTTGAATCCCGCACGTCTGCCAATTCCATCATGCCGGCACATACACAATGATTATTATACTATTTTTTTATTGGTTTCGTCAATATTTTTATGAAAATGGCTAATTATTTATGTATTTATCTTCAAATTCCTCTGGTGGAATAGGTTTTGAAAATAAATACCCTTGTCCTGATATGCATTTTAGCTCTTTTAATTTTTCCTTTTGCTGGTTTGTTTCAATTCCTTCTGCCAATAAATCACTAATTCCCAAACTTTCACACATATTTATTGCATGTTGCACAATAATTGCCGCTTTTTTATCTGTACATATATTATCTATTAACGATTTATCAAATTTTATTTGTGAAAATTCCATAGAAGTTAACATTTGAAGATTTGAATATTCAGAGCCAAAATCATCTAAAGACAGTGAGAACCCTGCTTTTATTCCTTCATCCAGAATATTTTTAAGGTGCAAATCGTCAATTCTATCGCTTGTTTCTGTTATTTCAAGTTCAATTAACTCTTGAGGAATTTGATGAGTCTGGCAGATACTTAGAATTTCCCTCATAATATTTCTTTCCATCAATGTTATTCTTGATAAGTTTATGGAAATTTTAATTTTTTTGCCCAAATCATTCCACTTTTTTATATACTCACATGCACTTTTTAAAACAAACATATCAATATGTCTTATTAATTTTTCTCTTTCATAAAAAGACAAGAACTCTATAGGTGCAATTGGCATCCCATTATCATCCAATTTTCTTACAAGTGCTTCTGCTCCTACAACTTCTTCAGTGCGTAAGTTTACCTGTGGTTGGAAAAACACCACAAATTTTCCTTCATTAATCTCCGAAAGCAGAATTTGTGTAAGGTTGTGCGAATAGTTGTTGCTTTTGTTTTCTTCAGACCA
>CAYJJM010000027.1:0-13419 GCA_964370515.1 uncultured Oscillospiraceae bacterium
ACTACTGCCACTTCCACACCCTCTATGGATCTTAGAAGTTCATTTATGTTTTCCGCATCATCCATGTTGCAGTCTAAGGAATCTAAAATTTCTTGAGTTACTGAAACAATTGCAACCTTTCCGTTAGCCAAAAGTTGAATATTCTCAATTAACTTTGCCTTTAGTTTTATGGCTTTATATGGTGTGTTTTCATTTAATCGAACATTTATTTCTCTAAATGATTTTTTTTCTTTATAAAGTTTTGCCATAATTTCATGGATTTTTTGGTTGGTGTTTGAATTTTGAAAATATCCTGTGTCAGAAACAATTGCAACATAAATCCCATTTAACGCCTTTTCATTTAGCTTTATTTGGTTTTCTTCTAGAATATCAAATATGATTTCCCCAGTAGCTGCTGCGTTTGAGTCAATATAGTTGTAGTCTCCCACACCTTGATTTATTTGATGATGGTCAATAACTAGTTTTTCTTTGCCTATTTTGTAAAGCTCTTCCCTGTCTGAAATTCTAGCATATTCACCACAATCAACTAAAACGCATATAGGCTCATCACCTTTTTTTACATCATATTCTGAAGCTGTAATAATATAGTCTTGGTGCAAAAAACTCAAGTTTGACGGGAGTTTTTCTTCCATAATTATGTAAGCTTTGTAGCCTTCTTCAATAAGGCTTTCAGAAAGGCTAACAGCTGATCCTATTGCGTCTCCATCTGCAGAAGTGTGAGGAAATATAAGAACATCTCCTCCTGCTGTTAGCTTTTCCCATATTGTTTTAAATTGTTTTTTATTTTCCATAGATTACTTCTCGCTATTTATTTTAGAAATTAGTTCATCAATGTGGCTCCCTGTTTCAAAAGATTTATCTATTTTAAATCTTAATTCTGGAATATGCCTCACCTTTACTTTGTGTGCAATTTCTTTTTTTATTACTCCCTTTGAATGTTCCAAGGCTTCTAGTAAATCTTTTTCTTTCTTTTCTTTTTCTTCTGGTGTAGAAAAGCAAGTTAAAAAGATTGTCGCATAACTTCCATCTCCTGAGACTTCTACATCTGTAACACTAATAAGCCCTTCTATCCTTGGATCTTTTAAGTCTTTGATTATCATTTGGCTAACTATTTTTTGGATTTCTCCTCCAAGTCTACCCTGTTTAAATCCTTTTCCCATTTTGCCTCCATTTTTGTTTAATTTTCTAATGTCTTGCCACTTCCTCCATTTGGAAGCATTCAATAACATCTCCTTCTTTTATGTCATTATAGTTTTCTATTCCTATACCACATTCGTAACCTTGGGCAACTTCTTTGGCATCATCTTTAAATCTTTTCAGCGATGAAATTTTCCCTTCGTGAATTACTATTCCATCCCTTACAAGTCTAACTTCCGCATTTCTCAAAATTTTGCCACTGGTTACATAAGCTCCACCGATAATTCCAACACCCGGCACCTTAAAAGTATCTCTAATTTCCACAGTACCCAAAACAACTTCTTCATACTCTGGGTCTAGCATACCTTTGATTGCATTTGTAATATCATCAATAATGTCATATATTACTCTATATGTTTTTATTTGAACATTTTCTCTATTAGCTAGAGTTGTAACAGCAACACTAGGTCTAACATTAAAACCTATAATTATAGCACCTGCAGTTGAAGCAAGTGTAACATCTGATTCTGTCACTGCTCCTACTCCTGAATGGACTATTTTAACTCTTACATTTTCAGCTGAAAGCTTTTCAAGGGATGTAATAACAGCACCTACAGAACCTCTTACATCTCCTTTTACAATTAGGTTAAGGTCTTTAACTTCTCCCTCTTGGATTTGGCTAAACAGCTCTTCTAATGTTGTACTAGAGTTTCTAGCTAGAACTTCTTCTCTTTGCTTGCCTTTTCTTTTTTCAGCTATTTCTTTTGCCAGTCTATCATCTTTTACTGAGTTAAATTCATCTCCTGCTGCTGGGACTTCTGTAAGCCCTAGTATTTCCACAGCTGTTGCTGGCCCTGCTTTTCTAATAGTATCTCCCTTGTGATTTGTCATCAATCTTATTTTACCAGAGGTTGTTCCTGCAACTACACTTTGGCCGGCCTTCAATGTACCATTGGTCACAAGTAATGTTGCCACTGGTCCCTTTGCCTTGTCTAACCTAGCTTCTATTACTGCTCCCATAGCAAATCTCTCTTTGTTTGCTTTAAGTTCTAAAACTTCCGATTGAAGAAGAATCATTTCCAAAAGATTTACAATTCCTTCTCCAGTTTTAGCTGAAACAGGTACAGCAATTACATCTCCACCCCATTCTTCAACAACAACTCCATGGGAGCTTAAATCTTGCTTGACCATATCTGGATTTGCTCCAGGCTTATCCATCTTGTTTATAGCAACAATAATAGGTACACCTGCTGCCTTTGCGTGGCTTATTGACTCTATTGTTTGCGGTTTTACACTATCATCTGCTGCAACTACAAGTACTGCAATATCTGTAATATTGGCACCCCTTGCTCTCATTGCTGTAAAGGCTTCGTGACCTGGTGTATCTAAAAACACTATTTTTCTGTCATTTATTTCTACTTCTGATGCACCGATGTGCTGTGTTATTCCGCCTGATTCTTGAGCCGTTACATTTGTCTTTCTTATTGCATCTAGTAAAGATGTTTTACCATGATCTACGTGTCCCATTACAGTTATAATTGGTGGCCTTTCTTGTAACTGATCTTCTCTGTCCACAAAGTTTTCAATTCCCTCATCTAAAATTTCTTCTTCCACTTTGCCTATTACAACACTTAAATTTAGTTCTTCCGCAACTAGCTGAACTGTGTCTTCGTCAAGAGTTGCATTAATATTTGATACTACACCTAGTTTAAGTAATGTCATTATTACTTGGGAATTAGAAACACCCATCTGCTCACAAAAACCTGCAACTGTAATAGGTACATTTATGATACGTGTACCTACAGGCATGTCTTCCATTACTATTTCAGGTTCAACAACTTCTTTTACTTTTTGTTGCTTCTTTCCTTTTATTTTCTTTTCTAGATCGCCATCTTCATAGGAAAGCTTTGTATATTTTTTGTTTTGTTTACCTAGTTTTTCTACTTTATCTCTTTCATTTACGTCTTTATTGTCTTTTTTCTTGAAGTCTTTTCCTTGTTTTTTCCCAGGTTTATTGGAATTTGTAGCCTCTTCTGTTGCCATTGGCTTTCTATGAGCTTTAGTCGTAGGCATTTCTTCCTTGCCTTTATTAAAATCGGATTTCCCTTTGTTAAACTCTGTTTTTCCTCTAAAAGAACTTTGGGCTGACTTTTCTCTTGGCATATCTTTTTTGTTTAAAGTATTTTCTTCTCTCTTCGCCTTTGGTGTAAATTCTTTTTTTGTCGCCCCTTTTTTGCTTGCTTCTATTTTTGCTTTTTCTTCCTCTTTTTTAATATCTTCAGCTCTTTTTACTATTTGCACTCCAGAAATAGCAGCTTGCTCCTTTGCGCCTGCTTCTTTCTTCTTTCCTTCTTCTGCTTTTGCTTCTGGTGTTTTTACTTCTTCTTTTTTTGTTTCTTTCTTGATTGTTTCCTTTGTTTCTGTCCCAACATCTTTTTTTGCTTCCACAACAGCTTCTTTATTTTCTTTTTCCGTTTTTTCTTTTTCTGCTCTTTTCGCAACTTCATCAGAAACAACAGGTTTTCCTTTTGGCCCTCTTGCTGCAACTTCAGGAGAAACTACAGCAGTTCTCATTGGCGCTTTTTTTACTGGCTTTTCTTTATTTTCCCCTGCTTTTTCAACAGCCTTTGGAATTTCTTTACTTTCCTTTAAAATTGTTGCTTTTAGCTCTTCCACTTTGTCTTCAGGTATATTACTACTAGCAGCTTTAATGTCTATTCCTATTGTTTTTCCAATTTCAATAACTTCTTTGCTTGAAATGTTTTTCCCGCTTGATTCATTTATTTGATCTTTAAATTCATGTACTTTCATATATTCTAGCCCCTCTCTTTTATTATTTCCTCTTGAATAATTTTCGCAAAATGTTTATCTATTATTCCTATTACTCCTGCTTGTTCTTTACCAATTATTTCCCCCAATTTTTCTTTTGTTGAATAGTTTTCAAGAAGTATTACCTCTTTAGAGCATATCTTTTCTATTTTTTCTTTACTACTTTTGCCCAAGTCGCTTGCAGTAATAATTAGCTCTATTTTCTTTTTTTTTGCATATACTTCACATGTGTGAATTCCTTCAACTAGATTTCTTGATTTTTTTGCAAAGCCCAAATAACTTTCTATTTTAGGTTTCACCTTCCATCACCTCTTTTTTTAAGGCATCTCTAATGCTTTCCATCTCATTTTCATCAAGATTTCTTTTAAATGCTCTTTGGAACGCTTTTCTCTTCTCTGCCTTTTCCATGCATTCTATTTTGGAACATAAATAACATCCTCTGCCATTCATCTTCCCCAAATCATCTTTTTGAATTCCTTCATTCGTATCAACAAATCGTATTAACTCTTTCTGCCCCTTTTTCTCTGTGCATCCTATACATGTTCTTTGGGGTATTTTTCTTTCTCTCACCAATTTCCTCCTTGCGAAAATTTTAGGCCTAGTTATTTTTTCTCTTCATCTTCTACATCAAGGTCTTCTTGCTCAGACTCTTGTTCAACATCTTCTTGCTCAGCATATTCTTCTTCGAATTCTTCCTGTTGAATGTTTTCAACATTTTCTTGCTCAATATTTTCGTCTTGTGGAAATTCTTCTTCTATTTCCTCTTCATTTTCTATCATTTCTTCGTATTGGCTATGGCTCTTTATATCCAGTTTCCAATTACAAAGTCTGGCAGCAAGCCTTACATTTTGTCCTGCTTTTCCTATTGCTAGGGAAAGTTGCATGTCTGGAACTACTACAGTAGCCACATTTTCTTCCTCTATAATTACTGCTTCTACTGTGGCAGGGTTTAAAACATTTGATATAAGTTCTACCGGATCTTCGCTCCAGTTTATTATATCTATTTTTTCCCCAAACAACTCATCTGTAATTCTTTCTACTCTATTCCCTTTAGAACCTACACATGCACCTATGGCATCTACATTGCTATCATTTGTCCAAACTGCAATTTTTGTTCTTGCTCCTTGTTCTCTTGCAATACTTTTGATTTCCACTATTCCCTCTTCAATTTCCGGAACTTCCAATTCAAATAATCCTTTAACTAAATTAGGATGGCTTCTAGAAACGAATACCTGTGGTCCTTTGGTTGTCTTTCTTACATCTATCACATATACTTTTATTAAGTCGCCTATTCTAAATCTCTCATTTGCAACCTGCTC
The DNA here is from genome assembly GCA_964370515.1 of uncultured Oscillospiraceae bacterium. Lineage (GTDB taxonomy): Bacteria > Bacillota > Clostridia > Peptostreptococcales > Anaerovoracaceae > CAYJHC01. Next base: position 5,286 of record CAYJJM010000027.1, read on the forward strand.
TTTTTTCGGAAGCAAACCTTCTGTTTTACCTATACTTATAAAAATAGTATCGTTGCTTATTCTCTGTACCTGTCCTACAACTACCGTGCCTTGCTTTTCGATAAAGTTGTCGTAAACCATTCCTCTTTCTATTTCTCTTATTTTTTGAACTACTACTTGCTTCGCTGTTTGAGCAGCGATTCTTGAAAACCCATCTGGATCTAGGTGATATTCGACCACATCACCCACTTCATAGCTTTCGTGTAGTTCTCTAGCTTCCTCTAGACTTATTTCTGTATTTTCATCTTCTACTTCTTCTACAACATAAACTCTTGTGAATATAACAATTCCACCTGTCTCTTTATCTATCTTAACGGCTATATTTTGGTTTTCCCCATAATTCTTTTTGTAAGCAGATGTAAGAGCTGTCTCTATTGCTTCAATAATGGCTTCTTTTGAAATTCCTCTTTCTTCCTCAAGTGCATTTAAAGCATCTAGAAAACTTATGCTTAGTTCTTTCTTTCGTTTCATGTAATATCCTCCTAAAATATTATTGCTAACTTTGTTTTGGCTATCTGTTCCATTTTTATTTTAATATTCTTTTCCTCTAAATTTATTTCAACAAATTCTTCATTTGCATTTGCTAAAGTTCCTGTTATTTTTTTTGTATTGTCTATTGGTTCATAAAGTTTAATTTCCACCAATTCACCTATAAATCTTTGATAATGTTCCAACTTAAAAAGTTCTCTTTCTATCCCGGGAGAAGAAACTTCCAAGTAATAATTTTGACTGATGGGATCCTCATCATCTAGCACTTGGCTTATATACCGACTCACCTTTTCGCAGTCATTCATAGAAATTCCCTCACCATTTTTTTTGTCTATATAGACTCTGAGGAACCAATCTTTTCCCTCCTTTACAAATTCAACATTGTAAAGTTCATATCCTTCCTCATTAAAAAAATCCTTCGCCACTCTTTCTAAAAAATCTTTTATCTTTTCTTTTGCCATTTTTTCTTCCTTAAAAAATATAAAGAGTGGTCACCCACTCTTTATGTCAACATCTTTATTTCATTGTAATTCTAACACATGTTCTTATCTTTTGCAATAGTTTTAAGTTGAATTTTATTTTAATTTTAATTTGATTTTATTACAACTTATTACACCACTGACTAATATAAGGTCATTCGCTTAACTATATTTAAACTTCTTCTTTTTGATTATTAAAATCTAGTTTTTCAATCTAGCTATCAGAGATAAAATTCTAACAAATAGTATAATTACAGTTGTAGCAAGTCCAAAAGCATATACCCACTCATATTTTTTCTCTGTTCTGTTTTTTACACCATATACAATATTATCAAAATCAACTGCTAAGTTTAATGTTGCAATAACCACAAAGGCTATGGATATAAGCAATCCAAATATTGTATCTCCATATAATAGGTTAGCCAATACAGGTGTAAAGAATGAAGATATAAAAGTAATTAACCCTATCATTATAGAGGCAAAGAATAAAGTGGAAACTACTGCCCTAAACCTTTTGCCAACCTTGATTATTCCTGTTCCATAAAGTATCAGCATGGCAAGCACAACTGTAAATGTAACAAAAAGAGCCAAAGGAACAATTCCATAATAAAGATAGGTGTACATTTTACACACATACCCTACAATATACCCTTGAGATAATGTGAAAATGGTTCCAGCAACTGGTGTTGTAGATGGTTTTGCGTAGCACATAATTGATGTCACTATAGCAATTCCTGCAGCTCCTATTAAAACAACATCCGAGTATTGATAAGAAAAAGGAAATATGTAATAAAACGCTACTCCGATTCCCGTACACAGGAAAAAGAATAATAATTTTACAGATACTCCTCCATATGTTGTAAAAGATCCCCCTTGATCCGCTCCTCCAACTATAATTTTTCTCATATATGGATTGCTTGTGTTTGTTAATCCTTGCATTTCGAAACCTCCTGTTTATCTTTTAATATTAACATTGATTTTAATTTAAAAACATTAGCCTTTGCTAACATTCGACATTAGTATATCATATTTTTGAACTTTTTCAATCATCTAACACTATCAATAGTATTACTATTGTAGGATTACAATACATATGTTACACTTCACAAAAAAAATGAATACGGAAAACCAATTTTATGTTATGTTTAAGTTACCACCACTAAAACAAACTAAGAAAAGGGGTTTTCCGTATGGCTGTATAACACAAGATATGAAATATCGTCTATCAATATTACTATAAATAGTACTCTTACATTTCATCAAACCTTAAGTAAACTATCGCCTAAAATTTCATTGGCATTACATTCATAGCATTCATATTACATTCTTATATTTAAACTACTGCAAATTATTCTTCCCCTGTATTTTTTCTTTTATTTTGTTAAAATCAATTTCCATAGCAAAAAGACAAGATACCACTATTGCCGCTCCTATATAACCTCTAACACTTAATATTTCTCCCGCAAAGGCAAAGGCAACTACCCCTGCAAAAACAGGTTCTGTGGAAAAAATTATGCCAACCCTAACAGGAGTGGTATGCTTTTGGGCTATGGTTTGAACAATAAATGCAACCCCTGTACATAGCACTGTCAAGAATATCACAGCAATAATCACATTAGGCTCTTTAGGAATTACTATTTCCCCCATAAAAAATGCTAATATCAGAAAATATACACCTGTAAATCCAAGTTGCATAACTCCTAGATGATAAGAGTTTACATCAGGCTTAGATACGGCTGCATCCACCAGAAGTATCATTACCGCATAGGATATGGACGCTAATAAAGCCAGTAAATCTCCCGAAGCCACTGTAAGCTCATCAGTTATGCTCAAAAGTGCAATTCCCACAAAGGCCATTACAACAACAATTATCATTTGACCGCTTAGCCTTTCCTTCTTAAAAACAAAAGCTAAAAGCGGTGTAAACACAACTGCTAAGGCACAAAGGAAGCCTGCATTAGAAAGGCTCGTATATAAAACGCTAGTTGTGGCGCCAAAGTAAACACCAAATAAAGCTACTCCAATAAGGGCAGCATACTTTATAGTAGTTTTGCTTATTCCTCTTAGTAATTTAAAGGTGAACATTGAAGCAATTAGAAAGGCACCAAAAAATCTATATGCACTTAACATAAAAGGAGAGATTTCTGTAAGGCTTACATCCATAGCATAATAAGAAGCACCCCAAAGAAGTGATACTAATAATAATGCCAAATCCGCTTTTTTCTGTGTATTCATTTTTCTCCTTTTCCTAATTTTTTATGCTGTAGCTATGAATATTTCGATTCCAAAATTTCCATCGATTTTTCCGGTTTTTAAATTCAGATCAAAATCATAAGCACTAATAAGCATCTTCTTCAACTTTTCTCTACTATAACCATTTCTAAATCCTAGGGCTTTTTTTACTCTAAATTCATGGACTCCTAGTGTTTTTGCAATTTGCATTCCTGAATAACCCTCTTGTTTGAGTTCATTTACAAGAAGCAACAGTTCTATTTGAGAGGCTATTGAGGCCATAAGCCTAATAGGTTTTTCTCCTGAAAGTATTATATCTCTAGCCAGTTTTAAAGCTCTTTCCTTTTTGTTTTCACTAATAGCATCCAGTAAGGCAAAAGTGTCTTTTTCCAGAGATCGAGAAAGTGCTTCCATTATATCTTCCTCAGTTATAGTTCCTTCACCAACAGCCATGATTTTTTCCATGTCCATAATTAGGTTATATAAAACATAATCGTTTTCCTTATTTAAATATCCACTTTCATCTATTAAACAGTCTAGTAAGCTTTCAGAAATCTGCCGCCTTTCAGTTGACATTCTTTTTTTTATAAACCCTTTGAGAGTTGCTCTATCCAATATATCAAAATTATATATTGTTCCCTTTTCCCCTATGTACTTAACTAGAGCGGATTTTTCTTTTTCTTTCTTATTCCCCTCATATGTAAAAATTACTAAGCTGCTATTGGTTTCTTCTGATAAAATTCTTTCGATTTCGTCTTTCTTCTTATCTTTGTTAGAGCTTTCAAAAAAATTCTTAACCACTATAATTCTTTTTTCTGAAATCATAGGTACAGTTTCTGCCGCCACCTTTATCTCTTCAATGTCCGTTTCAATACAGTCTATAATCGACATATCTAAGGAAACAAAATCAGGATTAATATATCTTTTTTTTAGGGTTTCTATAGCCCAATTAATTAGATATCCTTCTTTTCCACAAAGCAAAATAAGGCTATCTATCTTATTAGCCTTCATATCATTATTGAATTTTTCGTATCCATGAACTTCTCCCCAAGATTTATATGTCACCTGTCACCAGAACCTTTCCATCTTCGTAAAATCTTATAGCACCATCCAAATCATTTCTATATATGATTATATCATTTTTTTGGCACAATTCAATTACTCTTTCACTGGGGTGCCCATGGTTGTTTTCCCCAACTTGAAAAACAGCCACTTGAGGGTTTACAGCTTTTAGAAACTCTTCACCTGTACCGTTTTTGCTTCCGTGGTGAGAAATTTTAATAATATTGCTTGCCAAGTTATGTTGTTCAAGAAGTTCTTCCTCTTTTTCTAAGTCAATATCCCCTGTCAAAAGAAGTTTTTCTTGGCCGTACTCAACTATTGCTACTATGCTGTTATTATTCTCATCTGTGCCTTTACCTGTTTTTTCAACCTGTTCCCAAGAAGGGGCAACGATGTTTATTTCAAGTTCTTTATCCACTTTGATTTTATCCCCCTCAATCAAATAAACACCCTTTGCATTTTCTGATATAGTTTTAAATGCTTTATTTTCTTTGTCCACATTTTGGTAAAAGGCCACTTTCTCAATAAGACCTTCTTCTGCTAAGGAAACAATCCCTCCCACATGGTCTGTGTCCAAATGAGTAACGATTGCAAGGTCAATAGTCCTCACTCCATTTTTCAAAAGATAAGGCATCAAAATTTTTCTTCCCACATCGTAATTAATCGAACCTCCTCCATCAATTAAAATATTCTCCCCTTCTTCGCTTTTTATATGTATACAATCGCCTTGACCTACATCCACAAAAACATATTTTACATCTTTATAGTTGTCCGTAAGCACAAACCCAGTTCCAATTCCCACCAAAACACAAACCAGACCAATTGACACAATCTTTTTGATATTTTTCCTTATCATTTGAATTAGTGCCCATTCTCCCAACAACAAAAATAAAAGCAAATAAAATGCCACCACAAACCACAGCGGTGGACTTGTCACAATTCCGCTAGTAAACCCTTCTACAAAGAACGCATCATTTATACCAAATAAAATTTCTCCCACCACCTGGAGTGGAATAAAAAGTGTCCTTCTACAAACACAAATGAAGCAATAAAGCACAAAAGCCCTATAGGCACGGCAAATGATGCAATAAAAACCACAGGTATATTGGCAAAAATTGAAATATATGAAATATAGTTAAATGTATAAGCAGTAAAAGGTATCATAAACACTTGCAACAAAATAATAGGCAGTAGCTGGTCTATCGCCTTGGGATTACGCCTTCTTTTGCAGGTTTCAATTAGGAGGGCTAGCATAGCTGTAGCTCCAAATGAAAGCTGAAATCCTAGAGAGAATAAATCCAACGGGTTTAACAGAAGAAGCAGAAAAGAGGAAAAGGCAGTTGCTGTAAGCATATCATACCTATAGAAAGGTGTAAAATCCGCCAAAATTCCATATGCTATAAGGATTAGGAAAATCATAATAGATGTAGTCTTTTTTCTTATGCTTCCAAAAATTAAAATGCAAAATCCATATACCATAGAAACATGCAAACCACTTACGGCTAATATATGCATGACTCCGTTTTTTTGAAATTTTTCCAAGTCTTCCTCATTTAAGCCACTTTTATCACCAAATAGCAAGGCTCCAAACAAAGATGAAATGTCTTCACCAACTACCTCTTCCATTTTTTCTGAAAATAAATATTTCTTTTCAAAGAGAAAGCCTCTGATAGTATGACATTTGATTTTTCAACTTCCATAAGAGCCGAAATCCCCTGAGTTTTTAAGTATAGATTGTAATTAAACCCGTTAGGATTACTCTTTTTCGGAGCTATTTTTATTTCACCTGTAACCTTAACTCTTTGACCTACTAACTTTTCAGGATTATCAATTTCTTCATATGTGCTTGCAATAATATCCCCATTGAGAAAATCATTTTTGTCTACATCTATTGTCAAGCTATATTTTGTATATTCTTGATTTCCGTAACCTTCATAATCTTGAGCAGTCACCTCCTCAACCTGTCCGGTTAAGGTTATAGGTTCCGCTGGAATCATTTCTTTATCTATGGTTAGCCTTTCATAAGATATGTAAAACTGAACAACTCCAAAGATTAATATGGTTGGAAATATGAGGAAATACTTTTTATATTTAAAGGTTTCTCCTTGGAAATTTTCTTTAAAAAAATAAAATAGCAGCACCAAAAATAATGCCACTACAAAGCTTCCTATAGCTATTACTGCTATCGTTTCAATTTCTGTTTTTTCAATTTTGCTAATCAAGGTTTTAAGCAAATATCCTAAAGCGATTCCAAATATATAGCTTAAAGCCGCCAGAACCAAAGGTCTTCTCATTACTCTCCTTTTTAATTTCTAGGGCTTTATTTACTCTTTATTTGCTTTTTTTATTTATTGCTTATTTACATTTCGTTTTCCATATTTTACCATAAACTGTTGTAATGTTCAATAGGCAATGGGATTTTTCAAAAGTTATGTCTTATAGATATCTAGATTTATTTAAATTTTTTCTTTATCCAATATCTATACTGTATCATTCCCATAGAAAAAATAAAAACTGCAGTAAAAACATAAAATGTCGGAAGATAAGAGCCTGTTATGTCAAATATTATCCCAGGAATTATTCCTCCTAAAGATCCTCCTAAAACAAAAATCCCTTGGCAAAGGCTAACAGCTTTTGCATAGCTTTCTTTTGGAATTAAATCCAAAATCCAAAGAGGAACAAATATGGATCCAATAGGGCCACCTAGTCCTATGAACACCGCAAAAATAATTGCAACCATACTATTTGAACTTATGAAAAATGGCAGAATCATCGCTATCGTCCAAAAAACCCCCGTGATCATATTCCCCTTAAAAGTCCCTGTTTTATCTATAATAAATCCAGTTAGCACCTTACTTCCTATCATAACAATGCCATATATAGAAATCATCATAGCCGCAAAAACAGGGTCGAACCCTAAGGAGGTTAAAATAGGTGACACATGGCCCAATGTTGGCACTAGTGTCATTCCAATTAAAAAACATCCTATTGCAATGCATAGAAATTCTTTTGAAGTAATCACCTCTTTATATGAGGATTGTTTCCCCAAATCTTCTTCTGAAGCCTTCCCTTCTTCTTCTAATTTCTCTGTCGTACTTATATATGGCTCGCTTTTTTTGTCGGCTGGGTAATCCCTTATTAAAATAAGGGCAATTATGGCAAATCCACACGTAGTCAAGCATTGAATCAAAAGAGCTGCCTCCAGCCCATGGGCTAATATTACTTTTGTTAGCATAGGGGGAAACAAAAATGTAGCCACCCCTGTTCCAGATGCGGCAATGCCCAAGGCTAGTCCTTTTTTGTGTACAAACCATCTAGAAACAAGAATTGAAACAGCAGTCAAAGAAAAAGCTCCATATCCCACTCCAAGTAAAGCTGCACTAACTACTGCCACAATATAATGGTTAGCAAAAATCAATAAACCATATCCCAAAGATATAGAAAGGCCTGCAATAAAAGATACCTTTCTCACACTAAACTTGTTGTACAAAACTACAGAAAAAAGTATTGTGAAAGCTCCTGTAAAATTTATAACACTTATAAGGGATGAACCTTCGGTTTTTGAAATATGGAGTTTTTGCGAAAGAGGTTCCAAAAAAACCGAAAAAGAATTAGATGCAAGACCTATTCCCGAAAAAAGTATACATACACATCCAACTACAATTACCCACGAATAATGAATTTTCATTAGTTTCATTTCTCCTTTGTTACTATAAGTATAACCTAGCCATTGGGAAATAGCTAGGTTATATTAGTTTTAGATATGCGTTAAATTAAAATTTAAAAAATCAATAACCCCATAACAAATCCAAGACAAAATCAAAACAAACTAT
>CAYJJM010000028.1:0-3351 GCA_964370515.1 uncultured Oscillospiraceae bacterium
GAATGATGGTCAAACCAAAGACCACACCCTGGCACATAAGGTACATTTGCCAAGCAATCATTTAGCCCAATTTCTACTAATCCATCCTGTAAATCTTTTGGGTGTGCAAATGTCCATGTGTCAATAATCCCTGCCCTCTTCAAAAGTGCGGCACATGCCAATCCGTCAAAATCAGAACGCGTAACTAAATTCATAACTCTCCTCCATTCATTTCTGCCTTACAGTTTTATCTTTTTATATTTTTAGTACTTTTATTAATAATTTTTATTAAGTTTAATGGTTTATTTCCTTCTAGTTAAAATTCTTTCTTTGAAATCCATTTTTAATTCCATCTAATTTAATTATACTATTTTTTTTAAAATATTTTTAATTAAAATATTTTTTCTCAAATTCTTTTATTTTCATCGGTTTGGCAAATATATATCCTTGTGCACTTTCACAATCTATGCTTTTCAAAAATTCTACTTGAGCATCGTCTTCAACACCCTCTGCCACTATCTCCATATTAAGAGTATGAGCAAGTTTTATTATCCCTTCTATTACAATCTCTCCTCTTTCATCGTGATTATCCAAGAAGAAACTTCTATCTATTTTTAAAACATCAACATTGAAATTTTTCATCATCCCTAGGGAAGAATGCCCTGAACCAAAGTCATCAATGGAAACTCTAACCCCAATATTATGTAGTTCTTCCACAAGCACTTTTATATTTTCTTGATTTTCTACAACTGTCGTCTCTGTAAGTTCTATTTCAATATATTCTGGAGGGACATTGTGCTTATCAAGGGTACCCTTTATTTTCTTCATAAACCCTTCCTCTAATAAATTTATTTTTGAAAAATTCACCGAAATTGGATAAGGCTTTCTTCCTTCATCTATCCAAGCTCTTATGGTTTTACAAACACTTTCAAACATATACATATCAAGTTTTACAATAAATCCATTGCTTTCAAATAGGGGTATGAATATATTAGGAAAAATAACATTTCCCTTTGGTTCTACCCATCTTACCAAGGCTTCTGCTCCTATTATTTTTCTATCCTCTACTCTAAATTTAGGTTGTAAATATGCTTCAAATTCCCTATTTTCCAGAGCTTCTTCCATTTTATTTGTTATTTCTACAAGGGATAGCACTTGTTTTTTATATTTTTCGTCATAGTCCCACACACCCTCTTTTTTCTCAGTTTTTGCAAAGCTATGAGCCATATCTACTTTGTTTACTATTTCATTCACATCAGTCTCACCAGGTTCTAAAAAGTAACGACCATATCTAAATACAACTTTATGGTTCCCTAGTTCAGGTGCAATTTTTTTAAAAACTTTTTCATACTCCATTTTCGTATTACCAAAATTATCAAGGAATCCATTTCCTGCGAAAAGCATAAATTCATCAGCACCTGTTCTAGCCAATATAAATGTTGGTTCCTTTACATGGTTTCCAGTTTTTCCAATTGCCTTAATTACTTCATTTCCAAGATCAAAGTCAAACATTTCATTGATAGCCTTAAAGTTTTCTATGTCCATTTTCACAAGAATGAATTTTGACTCTTTGTTTTCAGCAAGTAGCTTGCTCATTTCCATCTTTAATTTGATTAAATTCGGCAAACCCGTAAGTTCATCATAATATGCTGCCTTTTCTACTTCTGATATATGTTTTTCTCTAACATACCACAAGTAAATCATATATGCCAAAAATAAAGCTGCAATGGTACTAGCAAATAGTATCATACTTTCTACTATTTTTTCCTCTCTATCAGCTAAGGTTTCTTCTGACAAAGCGAATACCAAAGTCCAATCATTTAGATCCAAGGGTTCATACTTGGCAAAATACTCTTTACCATTTACCTCATAATACATTTCTCCTTTGGCTCTAGCAGAAATATCAGATAAAATATCTTCTATAGCCTTACCCGATGTAATTTCTATATTTTGAAAGTCCCTCGCATTTTTAATATCTTTGCTAGTGCTTATTAGAACATTGCCCTCACCATCTAGTAAAATTGCTTCGCCCAAATTGCTAGTTGAGGCTTCCAATAAAATTTCAATATACTCTGCTGTATATGTCCCCAATACAATCCCTACTATTTCTCCCTCCTCATAGACAGGAGTTGAAATTGCAATTATATAATTATTTGTATAGGGAGAAATATAGGGTTGAGTTGCAGTCGTATGCCCTGCTATTGCATTTATAAAATATTCTTCTTCTACAATGCTTCCCATTGAGCCAGCATTGGTAATGTATGCTCCGCTTGGATTTGCCACCAACAAAGTTTCTAAAACATACCTACTGCGCATGCTTTCTAGGTACTCAATTACCTTATCTTGATCTTCTCCTATTATAGGCAATGTGTCGGCCACTGAAACAATGTTTTGGATTTTATCATCTAAAATAGTTTCCATGGTTTTTTGCTGTTGCACTACAACTGTCTCAACTGTATCTGAAACAGAACCTCTCATTTCTTCATTTACACGTTGCTCAACCTGAATAACTCCATAGAGAATCAGAACCACCGCTGTGATTGCAAATAAAAGTATATAATTTTTTTGCCTTTTCTCTTTCATAAATTCTCCAAGTTAAATAGTTAATCATGACACTTGACATACATTGTATTATAACACTTATCTGCAAATATAGTAAATACCTTTTGATGTTTTTGATGTTCAGCCTTTTTTACATTTTGATAGTTTTTGATGTATATTAAGCAACAGAAGATGAACATAAAATAACAGAAAATAGTTTTTGTTTTTAGGAACACAGACAATAGTTTTCGCAAAATCAAAATAGTAATTTTGCAAAATTAAATACTAATTTTGATAAAATTGACTTTTGGGGTAATTTTGTGTATAATTAATTGTCAATTCGGACATTACATATGGTACTATATGGTTAAACCCCAAAGTCTACCAGTATAATAGATGTGCGCTAAATTGATAGTTCCCATTGTTGTCACTAGGTATTGAAACTTTTACCAAAGAGAGAGAATCATGAAAAATTTTAGAGTTTGGCTTAATAACGCATCTATTCAAAGGAAATTTGTCCCTTTGCAAATTTTTATAATATTTAGCGTTATTTTTATTAGCCTTTTTTCTATTTTTTCTCTAATTCTAATAAATAATTCATCGGAAAAAATCATAGAAGAAAATGTGCGGGATAAAGAAAAACTGAGTGAAATCACCCGTAATATGTATGTTTGCCGTGTATTGGGTAGAGACATCCTCCTCCAAGAGGACGAAGCTGTGCGCAGCCAACTCTACGATGAATATATAACTGCCTTTGATGACCTTGATTATAAAATGGACGAATTCTCCAGTTTGTTAAATGGTGCAAAGAAATTTGAATTTGAAAACATT
>CAYJJM010000028.1:3361-10783 GCA_964370515.1 uncultured Oscillospiraceae bacterium
ATCAAAGAAAAAAATATTTATAAAGATAGTATGATATTATCCGCAGATATTTGGATGAGTGGAGGCAAGTACGAAGATGCTTTATATGCTCTACAAGTCGTAACCCCTATTGCTAATGACTTTTTTGGTAGCATTGATGATTTCTCCGAAGAAGAGGAGATTCTCCTAAATGCAGCCCTTGAGGAAAATGATAATTTGGTTTTAACTATATTAATTTTAAGTGGGGTAATTAATATTGTCGCCATTATTGTTGTGATTTTATTTATTAGATTTTTCTCCAAAACTATGAGTGCAAGCTTAATCAAATTGGAAAAATCTATGTCCAAAATTGCTGAAACAGGAAATATGAAAATTGAAATTCCCGATGACCTTTACACATCCGACGAAATCGGTCGAATTGCAAATGTTTCAAACAAAATGAAAACCATGCTACTTGAATATTCCTTTAATGACCCTTTGACTGGCGGATTAAATGTAAAGGCCTACCACGAAGAGTTAAATGATCTGTTCGAGGAAGAAGAAAATTCCAAAGAATTTTGGTGTGTCATTGCTGACATGAATAACTTGAAGCAAATTAATGATTATTTAGGACATTTTGAAGGAGATAATGCTATTAGAAAATCATATGCCATAGTAAATGATCATTTCATCAAGTATGGCAAAACTTTCCGTGTAGGTGGTGATGAATTTGTTTCCATTCTCACAGGATGTACAAGGGAAAAATTAGAAAAAATCATTTCCGATATCACTTACAAAATAACAACTGTTAACTCCGATTCAACCCACAGGTTCTCTGTTGCTTTTGGATTTGATAAATTTATCGGCAAAACAATGGTAGATTACAATGAATTTTTCAAAGTTGTAGATAAAAAAATGTACAAAGCTAAACTAGAAGGCAAGCAATCAAAAAAATCCCGCTAATTCATTTATATTCTCGTCAAAGCACATACCGTCTCCACATGACCAGTTCCAGGAAACATATCTACAGGTGTTGCCTCTATAAGCTCAAATCCTTTTTCAGAAAAACGTCTTATATCTCTTGCCATTGTTCCAGCATCACATGATATATATATTAATCTTTCACAACTTAATTTTGATATAGCTTCTATTAATTCATTGTGGCAACCTGCCCTTGGTGGATCTATTATGACTACATCCGCTTTTTTTATTTTATTGGCATTTTCTTTTCCAATTCTGCTATCAAATTTTTCTTCCTCTTCCAATGCTATTCCTGATATAATATCTTCTGCCTTTCCTGAATAAAACAGCGCTTTACTATTTTTATTTATAACTGCATTCCTATTAGCATTTATAATTGCATCTTTCACGACCTCTATTCCAAAGAGATTATCATCTTTTTCCGAAGCATAAAGTCCAATAGTTCCAACTCCACAATATAAGTCTAAAATGGTCAGAGGTTCTCTTCCTTTTCTCATAGCACTTACATACCGCTTTGCAATATCCAAAAGTTTCTCTGCCATAACTGTATTAACTTGATAAAATGAATTTGGAGATATTTCAAAGTCTAAGGTTCCTAATTTTTCAACTATAGTTAAGCTCCCTGCAACATCTATTTCTCCGTTAACAAAAACACTTTCAAGCACATAGTCCCTCTTCGCCAACTCCTGAAAAATAGTGTCAACTACTAACTGAGGGTTGCCCAAGAATCCTATGGCCTCTTCCTTCTTTTTTTTAGAAGACTTATATTCTTCAATGATAAAGTTTACCATAACCCCATTGTTTTCCAAGGAGGTTTTTACTACTACACTTTTTATTCTGTTGCTTAAAATTCCTCCTAGTTTGCGTATTGCTTCGCCTACCAATTGAACTGATTCTTCTTGAATTTTACAAGATTTACAGTCTATAACTCTGTTTGTTTTTTTCTTGAAAAATCCCACGTCTATGGTTCCTTCACCTTTTTTGTTTATAGTATTTTTTATTTGTAAAACCCCTTTGTTTCTGTAGTTGAATCTTTTTTGAGCGGCTACTATGGGTTTTATTTGGGGGGAATTTAAGCCTCCTAGTCTAGTCAATTTATCTCTAACCCACTTTTCTTTTATTAAAAGTTCTCCTTCCCTTGTTGTGCTATAAAAAAGACATCCTCCGCAGATGCCACTATACTGACAAAAACTTTCTTGGCGAAAAGGAGAAGGCTGTACAACTTTAACAGTTCTTCCTTCCATATAGTTTTTCTTTATTTTATTTATTTCAATTTCTAATTTATCTCCAACAACAATATCGCCTTCCACAAATATTACTAAATTTTCTAGTTTTCCTATTCCTTTACCTTGGTCCGTTATGTCCTCAATTTCTATAATAATCTTTGTTCCTTTTTCCATCTGTTAAATTTTCCCCTTTGTTTTCTTCCTAAATTATATATAATTTTATTTTTAAAGTTTTTGGGCCTAGTATATTTTGTAAATATACTAGGGTTATCCAATCTACTATCCGCTCTTTAATATGGATCCCTGTTATATTTCTTTACTGATTTCAACTATCTTTGCAAGCCTTTTACTTACTGCTGGTTTTTTTATAGGAATTTCTAACATATTCCCAATTTCACCTAAGGATGCATCTGGGTTTTCTAATCTTACCTTTGCAACTTCTCTAAGTTTTTCGGATAAACTGTCTATCCCTCTTTCTTTTTCTATTTTTTTTATTGCTTCAATATGTTTTTGGCTTGTTAGTACTATTTTGTCAATATTAGCATTATCCCAATTACTTATTCTATTCGCTTTATTTTTTATTTCCTTTTTTATTTTTACATCTTCGTATTCAAAGACTTTGTTATGGGCACCCATTATAGCAAGAACATCTATTATTCTCTCTGAATTTTTAATGTAAACTACATATTTTTTCTTTCTTTGGAAAATTTTACTATTGATGTCCTCAAAGGAATTAAGTATCTTCTTTATTCCATTAGCCAGGATTAAAGAGCTTGTGGAAATTTCAAAATGATATCCTTTAGTGGGGTTAGTTATTGTCCCTGCACCTAAAAAAGCCCCCCTAATAAAGGCCTTCCTACAACATTTGGTTTTTATTATCCCATCATATATTCCGTCCGAAATGTAGTTCATTCCTTCTCTAATCATCAATAATCCTGCTTCTCGCAAAATCAGTTCACTTCGATTTTCAGAATCTATCATCATAGTATATAAGTTTCCCTTATGCAAGCCAGTCAGTTGTTGGGTAACTTCTGTCCTTGCTTCTACTCCAAAATATGTTTTAATAAGAGTTTTGTAATGCCTAGCTATAGCAGGGTTGTCAGTAGTGGCAATAATATTAAATTTGCCACCACCTGCTAGTCCTACACTTCCATTCATTCTCAGAAAGCCTGCAATTTCTGCAAGCATACAACATTTTTTTTCAGAAATTATATGAGCCATTTCGTTTTTTACTTCTTGTGAGAAAGACATGCACATTCCTTTCTTACTTGTCCTTTGCAGTGCAATTTGTTTTGCCTGCTTAATTCACATTTTCCTTTTAAGCCTATAGTGCATCACCAAAAATTAATAGGCAAATCAATTGTTTTCTTAGACTTTAATTTGAGTTTTAGTTCTTTATCTCTTTTTTCTTGATTCCAAGTATTTTTCTTGCTTCATCTGGAGTTGCAATTTCTCTTCCTAGTAGATTTGCTATTTTTACAACTTTCTCTACTAATTCCCCATTATTTTTTGCCAAAACGCCTTTCTCAACATATAGGTTATCTTCAAACCCAACCCTTACATGTCCGCCCATTATTATTGAAGCTGTTGCCATGTCAAACTCTGCTTTCCCTATCCCTGTTCCTGTCCAAGTTGAGCCTGGAGGAATGCTATCAACGCAGAAAGCCAAGTCTCTTATAGTAGCTGTCATTTGAACTCCCAGAACAAAGTCAAAGTGCAAAGGTTCTTCCAACAAACCTTTTTTGTGTGCTTTCATGGCAATATCTATCATTCCCTTGTCAAAGCACTCTAGTTCTGGTTTGATACCTCTTTCTTTCATAATCTTGGCAAAATTAAATATTGTATTATCTGTATTTACAAAAACTTCATCTCCACCAAAATTGCAAGTACCACAGTCTAGTGTTGCAAATTCAGGTGTTGGTGTAATTTCTGTAGATTGCAACCTTTCTAAATCTGTCATACCTACAGCTCCGCCTGTTGATGGTTGTATAATTACATCTGGCATTTCTTTAAGAATTGCATCGACACAAAGTTGAAATCTTTCTTTGCTTTGAGTTGGTTTCCCATTATCTTCTCTTACATGTAAGTGTATAATAGCTGCTCCCGCATCATAAGCACTCTTTGCTTCCCTAACTATTTCTTCTACAGTATAAGGCACTGCTGGATTGTGCTCCTTTGTAACCTCTGCACCACAAATGGCCGCTGCAATAATAAGTTTTTCCATAAATAAATCTCCTTTCTGTAGGGTTTCCCCTTTTCTAGTAACTATTCTAAAATTAAATTATATTTTTAGATAATTTTGCAAATTCTATTTTGCTATTTTATTTTTTCCTTATATCTCTATGTTCTAGGGTTGTATTTAATTCCTTATCTTTAAAGTAATCCTCTAATGCATTTGCTACTGTAACTGAACGGTGCTTTCCTCCTGTGCAACCTAGAGAAATATTAAGGTGATATTTTCCTTCTCTCATATAAGCTGGCACAATGAATTCTATTGTTTCTACTATTGTGTTAAAAAATTTCTCATATTCAGGTGCTTTTTTTACAAAATTTTGAACTCTGATACTATTTCCTGTGTGATTTTTTAAGCTGGCTTCGTAATAGGGATTAGGTAAAAATCTTACATCATACATCATATCAGTTGAAATTGGCATTCCATGTTTAAATCCAAATGACATTATATTTAGCATAAAGGTTTTTTTGGTTCCACCCTTTTCTAATATTTCAATAATGGTATTTCTTAGTTTGTATGCTTTCATTTTTGATGTATCTATAATTATATCTGCTTTGTTTCTTGTTCCCTCCAAAGACATTCTTTCTTTTCTAATATCAGCCAAAGTAACAGCTTTTTTGGTTACTGGATGTGCCCTCTTCGTTTCGTTATATCTTTTCATCAAAACTTCCTCAGAGGCTTCTAA
This sequence comes from uncultured Oscillospiraceae bacterium, assembly GCA_964370515.1. GTDB lineage: Bacteria > Bacillota > Clostridia > Peptostreptococcales > Anaerovoracaceae > CAYJHC01. Next base: position 8,445 of record CAYJJM010000028.1, read on the forward strand.
GAAAATTATCTTTGTAGGCACACTTCTCTCTCTAAGGTCGTCAATAGTTTCGTCTAAATTTCCAAAATGTTGATCGCTTCTAACATCCATAACTACGGCAAATTTATAATGGCTTTTTTCCGTCGTTAATATTAAATCAAGAAATTTAGTTAGCAAAGTAGGTGGCATATTATCTATACAATAATACCCTAAGTCTTCTAAGGTTTCGGTTACTTGTGTCTTGCCCGCTCCTGACATTCCCGTCACTATCAAAAGTTCCATTGTTACCTCTTTTTCTCTTCCTCATCTAGAATTTCTTCTAAATCAAAATCATACTCTCCAACCTTTTCTATTCCAAGAGCTTCGTCATCTATTTCTTCTAAATCTATAGCTTCCCAATTGTTTTTTTCTAACTTTAATTCTTTATTAATTATTTTTTCAAAATCAGAGTCGAAATTTTTAATTTCTGCTAGAGCAAAATCTAATTCCATACTAGTTTGTACCCCTTCCAAAGGTTCTTCCATCTCTAAAGCTTGAGAATTCTCTGTTTTTTCTCTTTCTCGTTCTTCTTTTTCCTTGAGCTCTTTCTCTTTAATTTCTTTCTCTTTTGCTTCCTTTGCCCGTTTTTCAGCTTTTTCTTTTTCTTCTTCTATTTTTTTCTTTCTCTTATCTGCTTCAATTTCTTCCTCTGACCGCCAGTCCATGCTTCCCTTTTCTTCTAAATTATATTCTTTATTGCCTTTGATTGACTCCCATTCCATATGCTGCTCTTCTTCAAGGATATGCTTGTTTTGCCCTTTATTTGAGATCCATTCCATAACATCATTTTTTTCTAGGTCATATTCTTTGTTGCCTTTGATTGACTCCCATTCCATATGCTGCTCTTCTTCAAGGATATGCTTGTTTTGCCCTTTATTTGAGATCCATTCCATAGCATCATTTTTTTCTAGGTCATATTCTTTGTTGCCTTTGATTGACTCCCATTCTATATGCTGCTCTTCTTTGGAGCTATGCTTCTTTTCACCTTTTTCAGAACCCCATTCAATATGATCTTCTTCATTAAGATCATAATCGACTTTGCCTTTGTTTGATTCCCATTTTATATTTAATTTACCTTGCAAATCATAATCTTTTTTCCCTGCATTTACAATCCACTGCAAGTCTTCATCAATGGATTCTTCTTCTTTCTTTTCATTATTAGAAGTCCATTTCACATCTTCTTGGTCAGTAAGATTGAAGTCTTTTTCTCCTCCATTTCCTTCCCATTCCATATTCTCTTGGTCAGTAGGATTGAAGGCTTTTTCTCCTCCATTTCCTTCCCATACAAGAGCTTCGTCTTTTAAGTTTTTTTTTGGTAAGTCTCTATCTTCTTCTGAAATTATTCCTTTTCTTACTAGTTCTTCCTGTTCTGAGGTTTCTCTAAACATAGGGTTTGATGCTGCCTTTTCTTCTATAGTTTCTTCTATTTTATCAATATTAACAACCCTATCAAAATCAATCCCTGCTTCAATAATTCTCTCTAAAGCAGGTTCAAAAACGCCTACATCTTCTGGCCGATGGGCATCGCTACTTACTATAAAAAGTGCTTTTGTGTCTTTAAGTAGTTTTAAATCTTCTACGGTAAGTTGCTTATGATGAGCACTAACTTCCATTAGAACTTCTTCCTCAATGCACACCTTTGCAATTTCTTCTATATCTACAACTCCTTTGTCACCAGGATGAGTTAGAATTTTAATTTTATTTCGTTTCATGGCACTGGTAATCATTTCGGTGTTTCTCTTTTTTATCTTTTCTTTTCTTTTCTCTGTTGCAAAAAAACCTTTGTTAAAAAGAAAATTTGAAACACAAAATCCGTGACTGACTCCATAATGGTATCCTGCTATAATAAAGTCACACTCTGTAGTTTCCAATATTGATACATCCATACCTTTGGCTGCGTCAAAAATATTAGCTTCTACACTTAAGTAAATATCCATTTCTGGATATAGTGGTTTTAGCCTTTCTATTTCTCCACGCATTTTTACCAAATCATCATTTTTTATTCCATATAAAAGATGTCCTCTGCCATGGTCAGAAATTCCTATTCCCTTTAGTCCTTTTGCCTGAGCAGCCTTTACATTATCTTCTATGTCTCCCTTACCGTGAGAAAACTTTGTGTGAGTATGCAAGTCAAATGTCATAACATATTTCATATTTATTAATCTCCAATAATTCTAACTTCTGGTTCCAGTTTGACTCCAAATTTTTCCATTACTGTTTTTTGCACTAAATCCATTAACTCCACTATTTCTGTTGCTGTGGCACCACCATTGTTTATTATAAAACCTGCATGTTTTTCTGATACCTTAGCTCCTCCAATC
>CAYJJM010000028.1:10808-13358 GCA_964370515.1 uncultured Oscillospiraceae bacterium
GAGCCTGCACTGGGGAATTCTACTGGTTGCTTTAAATTTCTTTGCTCATTTAGTCGTTTTACTTTTGCATTTATTTCTGCACTGTCTCCCTTTTTTAGTTCAAGGGTGGCTCCTATAACTATACAGTCCGCCTCTTGGATAGCACTACTTCTGTATGCAAATTTTAATTCTCTATAAAACCATGTTCTTTCTTCTCTTCCATCTTTAGATAGGGTTCTGACTTCAGAAACTACATCTTTCATTTCTTCTTCGTACGCTCCTGCATTCATAAAAACTGCACCACCAAGGCTTCCCGGTATACCTGATGCAAATTCTAATCCCTTTAGTCCTGCCCTGCATGCTTCTTTTGAAACTGACGAAAGAAGGGCACCAGCTCCTGCCTTTAACACATTCCCTTCAACTTTAATAGTTCCAAAAGCATTTCCAATTTTAATTAAAGCTCCTTTATAGCCTTTGTCTTTGATAAGTATATTTGAGCCATTTCCTATGACCATATAATTTGCTTGGCTATTTTTAAGAATTTCTAATGCATCTATAAGTTCCATTTTGGTTCTAGGCTCTATGAAAACATCTGCCTTCCCTCCTGTCTTAAAGGAACTATGCTTTCCCATATCTTCATCAAAGAATAAAATTTCTTTGTCTAATATTTCTTTTAGCTGTTCTTTGTAATCTTTTTTATCCCTTTCAGCATCTGCCATACTTAGGTTTTCAAACTCTTCATATTCGTTATATTCTCTGCTCATTTTTTCTCCATCTTCTTTATTCTTTTTCTAAAGTTTCTTTGGTTTTTTCTTCCTTGCTCTCTTTACCCTTATTTGAGTCTGCTTCGCTTATTTCTTTTGTGTTTTTCTTGCCTTTTTTCATCCAAGCAAATTTTTCTTTCCCTGCCCTTTTACCTTGTCCATCTTTGTCTATAGTATTTTTGTCTATAGGGGTTCTTTCCAGTATATCCTTATATTTTTCATCTTCTTCCAAAATAGTTGGTTTTTCTTTCCCTGCCTCTATTTTTTCTTTATAAATATACTTGTAATCTGCCAGGTCTACAGATAAACCTTTTTTCTTAAGCCTTTTATTTATCATAAAGCATATATAAGCGTAGGTAACTGCAAAAATAGGTATACCTACTATCATTCCTAAGAATCCAAAGATTCCTCCTCCAACTAAAATTGCAAACAATACCCAAAACCCTGATATTCCCGTTGAGTTGCCCAGTATTTTTGGTCCTATAATATTTCCATCAACCTGTTGTAATATTAAAATGAATATCATAAAATAAACGGCAGTTAAAGGATCAACCATCAAAATCAACAAAGTTGATGGGATTGCACCTATAAAAGGCCCAAAGAAAGGAATTATATTAGTTACCCCAATTATGACACTTACCAAAGGAATAAATGGCCAGTCAAATATTGTCATAACCACGAAACATATTATCCCGACAATTAATGAATCCAAAAGTTTTCCATTTATAAAGCCGCCAAAAGTTTTGTTTGTAAAAACTGCTCCTCGTAAGAAATCATCAGCTTTTTCTTTAGATAAAAATGCAAAAATAATTTTTTTGATTTGTGCCGCAAATATTTCTTTGCTATTCAAGAAGAATACACATATAATAACAGAAACGAATATATCAATTATCCAACCAAAAGTTCCTAGTATTCCAGAAGAGATTCCTTCAATAACCACATTATAATTTTCAATTACCGTTTCTTCAAGCCATTTTGTCAAATCTGCCACAATGCTGTTAATTGATGAATCTACCACTACAGATATTTCCGGAGCACTTTTAAGCATTTTTTGGGACCACTCAATTAGGCTTTCAAGTCCTGTTGGCAAATATGTAACTATAGATACTATACTTTCAAAAAGCTGGGGAATTATCATCCAAAGAAGTCCAGTTATCACGATTAAGAAAGCTGACAAAGACACAAATGTTGCTAATATTTTGCTGAAAAACATATATGCAACATCACCATCTCTTTTATTTTTTAGAAATCTAGGCCACCTAACCTTTACAGAATTGTTTCTTACAAGATTATATAAAGGGCAAAGCAAATATGCTAGAACAAGACCCAAAATAAAAGGAGTTACAATGCCCGTAATTATGTTTATTGCATTTGCTATGGCATCCATCCTAGCAATAATAAAATACAAAACAATTGAGGCCGCTATGACCGCAAAAGCGGTTAAGCCTATTTCTATGAACACTTTTCCCCTTGTTTCTTTCCAATTAAAAAGCAAACCCTATTCCCACAAGAGATTTTGAATTTGCATTTATGTTTGTGAATCCTTCAATGAATGGTGGTAGTTCGTAGATCCAATCACTATAAATAATCAATTCAAGTTTGCTAAGGATTATTTATATTAGCTTGCTAATATAAATTCGCTATCTGCCATTGAGAAGCAATTTCAAGCAAAGGTGAATTGCTGAGCAATAATGGCAGGGCATACAATCACTATAAATAATCAATTCAAGTTTGCTAAGGATTATTTATATTTTAATGGTGGGTAGAAATATAGCCCTTTCCCGTTACAAACACTGCCAGTTCTAAT
>CAYJJM010000029.1:0-7162 GCA_964370515.1 uncultured Oscillospiraceae bacterium
AGGGGAAGGGAAAACATTGGTAGCAACCTTGCCTGCATATTTAAATGCCCTGGATGGAAAAGGAGTTCATGTTGTAACGGTAAACGATTATTTAGCTTCCAGAGACATGGAATGGATGGGCAAATGCTATAACCTATTGGGACTTTCAGTAGGCTGTATAGTCCATGGAATTTCAGACCAGCAAAGAAAAGACGCATACAAAGCTGATATTACCTATGGAACAAATAATGAATATGGCTTTGACTATCTAAGAGATAATATGGTTACATACAAAGAAAGAATGACCCAAAGAGAATTAAATTACGCAATAGTGGACGAAGTCGACTCAATATTGATAGATGAAGCTAGAACCCCACTTATAATTTCTGGAAGAGGCAGCAAGTCTACAGACCTTTATCTAAAGGCGGATGGGTTTGTAAAAGGTCTAAAGGAGGAGAGAGACTTTACTATTGTAGAAAAGGATAGTCAAATTTCCCTAACAGAAGAAGGTGTAAGCAAATGCGAAAAGCACTTTGGGATTGAGGATTTTTCAGACCCGGAAAACATGGAAATAAATCATCATGTTATGCAAGCCCTCAAAGCAAGAAACATGATGAAAAGAGATGTGGATTATCTGGTTAAAGACGGGGAAGTTGTAATTGTAGATGAATTTACAGGCCGTTTGATGTTTGGTAGAAGGTATAGTGATGGACTTCACCAAGCAATAGAAGCAAAAGAAAAACTTATTGTTAGATCTGAATCTAAGACCCTTGCTACAATAACTTTGCAAAACTATTTTAGAATGTATCAAAAATTATCGGGAATGACAGGTACTGCAAAAACTGAAGAAGGGGAATTTATGGATATTTACAACATGGATGTTGTGGCTATTCCTACAAATAAGCCAATAAAAAGAGTTGATTACCAGGATGCAGTATATGGCACAGAGAAAGGCAAATATCTGTCAATAGCAGAAAAGGCAATAGAAGCAAACGAAAAAGGTCAACCGGTACTTATCGGTACTATTTCAGTAGAAAAATCCGAATTAATAGCCAATATGCTTAAGAAAAGAGGCCTAAAAAAATATAACATATTGAATGCAAAACAACATGAAAAAGAAGCAGAAATTGTAGCAGAAGCAGGAAGACTAGGAGCTGTAACTATTGCAACAAATATGGCAGGAAGAGGAACGGACATAATCTTGGGCGGCAATCCTGAATTTGAGGCAAAAAAAGATATGGAAAAAGAAGGCTTCGATAAAGAAACAATAGCCTTTGCATCCAGTCTAATTCCAACCTCTGACACTGAAATGCAGAAAGCAAGAAAACGCTTTACCGAACTTAAAAACAAATACCAAGAAGAAAGGGCAGACGAACAAGCCAAAGTAAGGGAAGTCGGGGGCCTATTAATAATTGGTACAGAAAGGCATGAATCAAGGCGTATAGACAATCAGCTTAGAGGTAGATCCGGAAGACAAGGGGATCCTGGCGAAACTGTATTTTGCTTGTCCCTTGAAGATGATCTAATGCGCCTATTTGGTGGCGAAAGAATGAAGGCTGTAGTTAATAGATTAGGGTTAGAAGAAGATGAGCCAATAGAAGCAAAAATGATAACAAAATCTATTGAAAACGCACAGAAAAAAGTTGAAGGCAGAAACTTTGCTGTAAGAAAATATGTTCTCCAATATGACAATGTAATGAACAAACAAAGGGAAATAGTTTATGGCGAAAGGAAAAGAGTTCTTTTTGGCGAAAACTTAAAAGACCATGTGAAAGGAATGCTAGAAGAACTTGCAGGAGACTATATCACTGCAACAGTTGCTGAATCTAAGTATCCAGAAGAATGGAATTTGGATACTTTGTGGAAAAACCTAGATTCAATAACAGGCACATTTGAAGCAATAGAATATTCTGAAAAAGAAATTTTGGCCATTGACGAAGAAAAAATAAAAGAAGATGTTATGAATAGCTTTGAAAAAACATATGCAAAAAAAGAAGAGGAAATTGGCGAAAACATTATGAGAGATTTGGAGCGAATGATACTTCTTAGGGTTGTAGATAACAAATGGATGGATCATATTGACAATATGGATCAACTTAAGAGCGGAATAGGCCTTAGGGCTTATGGACAACAAGATCCTGCTGCTGCCTATGCAAAAGAAGGGTTTGATTTATTTGACGAAATGATTGGCTCTATCAAAGAAGACACTGTGAAATTTTGTTATAATGTAACTGTTAAGACAAAGACAGATAGAACTCAGGTAATGGCAGGAGGAGAAGAAAAAAAGGTAGATTTTGATGGCGATGCAGAAATGAATAATGGGGAATCTTTGCCACAACAACGAAATGTACCAAACAGACAACAAAAACAAAAAAAAGAACCGGTTAAAAGAGAAGAACCAAAAGTAGGAAGAAATGATCCTTGTCACTGCGGAAGTGGGAAAAAGTACAAACATTGCTGTGGTAGAAATGAATAACTGAAACTTTAAATCCCACATAAAAAACATGTGGGATTTTCGACGAAAAAGAGATATAAACTACAACGAAAAAGAAATGTAAATTTTGCCGAAGAAGAGATGGAAATTACACTGAAAAAGAGATTTAAATTGCACCAAAAAAAAGATATAAATTTCGCAAAACAAGAAAGCTAGATTGCGCTGAAAACACAGTGAAAAGGGGGAAATAAATGCTAGACTTAGAACAACTACAACAAGAATTATCAAAAAAGAAAGCAGAACTTAAAGAAATTGGAGGTTCTCTTTGACCTGGAATCTATTAAAGAAAACATTAAAAAATTAGAAGACAAGTCTTTGCAAGAAGAGTTCTGGAAAGACCAAGAAGAAGCTCAAAAAATATTAAAAAACAAAAAAAATCTAGAAAATACGGTGGCTGAATACGAAAAAATATCAGAAGGAATAGAAGACATTTACATATTTATCGAAATGGCCACATTAGAAGAAGACCTAGAATTAGTAAAACAAATAGAAAAAGATTTTTCTGCTTGTGTAGAAAAAATAGAAGAGCTTAGGCTGAAAGTTTTATTAACAGGAGAATATGATTCTTGCAATGCTATTCTATCAATTCAGGCGGGTGCAGGAGGGAAAGATGCCCAGGATTGGGCAGAAATTTTGTTTAGACAATATAGTAGATGGTCAGAAAAAAAAGGGTTCAAAAGCAAAACCTTGTACTATCAAGATGATACAGAAGGTGGAATAAAAAATGTAACTATATTGATACAGGGAGAAAATGCTTATGGATATCTTAAGGCAGAAAAAGGAGTGCATAGACTAGTTAGGATTTCACCTTTTGACTCTTCTGGCAAAAGGCACACTTCCTTTGCGGCAATTGATGTTATGCCAGAGATAGAGGAAAACGAAAATCTAGAAATAGATCCTGAAGATTTAAGGATTGATACCTTCAGAGCAGGAGGGGCAGGCGGACAGCATGTAAATAAAACAGACTCAGCAGTAAGAATAACACATATACCTACAAATATAATTGTAAGCTGTCAAAATGAACGTTCTCAGCTTCAAAACAAAGAAATAGCCATGAAAATTTTAATGTCCAAACTTATAGAAATAAAAAAAGAAGAGCATAAAGAAACTTTAAAGGAAATAAAAGGTGATTATGGGCAAATTGCGTGGGGCAGTCAAATTAGATCCTATGTATTTCACCCATACTCTATGGTAAAAGACCATAGGACGGGAGAAGAAATAGGAAATGTAGAGAAAGTTTTGGATGGAGATATTGATATGTTTATAAGTGCAAAGCTTAAAATGGACATAGAAAAAGAAAATCAAGGCAAAAAAATATAGGGATTTTGCAAGAGTTTAAGGCTTTTATAGGCAGTTTATAGATGTATACAATATAAAAAAATTATGTCGTTGTAAAAAGTAGTAGACTGTGTTAAAATCTTCTTGGTTATAAAGGAGTGAATTTATTATGGATATGATTTTTGAAACTATTGAAAAATTTGTTGGGGACATGGGGCTTACCAATATGGATGTGAGAAGCGGAATAATGATTTTAGTATCTTTGATATTCCTTTTCTTAGCTATAAAGAAAGGATTTGAGCCTTTACTACTTGTTCCTATTGCTTTTGGTATGTTACTTTCAAACTTACCATTAACTGGAATGTTTATAGACCATGTAGATCCAAGTACGGCACTAGAAGATATGGGATTATTGACTGTTTTTTATAGCTTAAAACCTATATTACCTTCCTTGATTTTCTTGGGGGTTGGAGCTATGACCGACTTTGGTCCGCTTATTGCAAATCCAAAATCATTGCTAATGGGAGCAGCAGCTCAACTTGGTATATTCTTTGCTTTTGTAATAGCGATAGTGCTAGGATTTAATGCACAAGAAGCGGCTTCAATTGGAATAATTGGAGGGGCAGATGGTCCAACAGCTATATATCTAACACAACAGTTGGCGCCTAATCTATTAGGACCAATCGCAGTTGCTGCTTATTCTTATATGGCGCTAGTTCCTGTAATACAACCACCTATTATGAAGGCTCTTACAACTAAAAAGGAAAGAGAAATCAAAATGGAACAGCTTAGACCTGTTTCACAAAGAGAAAAAATATTATTCCCTATTATGGTAACGGTTCTAGTAGTACTATTGCTACCACCGGCGGCTCCATTGGTAGGTATGCTTATGCTTGGAAATCTATTTAAAGAAAGCGGAAGAACTCTTAGACTTTCAGATACTGCATCAAATGCACTTATCAATATAGTTACAATAGTGCTTGGGCTTGCAGTTGGTGCTTCAGCACAAGGACCAACTTTCCTTACTATGGACACGATTAAGATAGTAATTATTGGAGTTCTTGCCTTTGCCTTTGGAACGGCAGGAGGAGTTTTAATAGGTAAGTTAATGAATGCACTAACTGGAGGGAAAATAAATCCGCTAATCGGTTCAGCTGGGGTTTCTGCAGTACCTATGGCGGCAAGGGTTTCCCAAAAAGTAGGACAGGAAGCAAATGCAACTAACTTCTTGCTTATGCATGCAATGGGTCCAAATGTAGCGGGTGTAATAGGGTCTGCGGTAGCGGCCTCTGTAATGTTGTCAATGTTTTAAAACTTAAAATATATTCATAAAGAATAAATAATGAAAAAAGAGTCAAGAAATTGGCTCTTTTTATAGTATGCCAAAGAAGGATTTTCTTATTACTATCCCAGCATTTGTGAGTGAAATATTTTATAAAGCAGAAAAAGAATATATAATTTGATTAAACTGTGATAGAATAAAAACATGAATCAATAATAGCGTAAATGTTGTAATAAAATCCAGAAAAAAAGGAGAGGAAGGTTATATGTACTGTGCTGAATGTGGCAAAAAAATAGGCGAAGATGTAAAGCTTTGCCCTGAATGTGGAACTCAAAATAAATATACCAAAGGAGTTGACAGTGGAGAAACTGCGACACAAAGCCCGAAAAAAGAAAATGTAGCTGAAGGAGTTGAGAAAACCATTAATATGGAAAGTGCAGGGAGCAATAAGGCTGTAAATGTAATGGGGGACACAGGGAAAAAACTTTTCGGAAAAATTGGTGGAGATAGTACTCTATGGAAAATAATAGTAATATCCTGTTCGGGATTTATGGTGCTGGCAACGATTTTGCCATATGCAAGTGTCAAAAGCTTTTATTCTATATCTCTTAATATGTATTCTAGCGAAAGCCCCTTGTTAATAACTCTAGGAATTGCCACATTAGGAGTAGCTGGAGTAGGGATTGCATTTACGTTACTTGGAAAAAAGAAAGTAGTAATAGGCATGGGTATTGCTGCTGCTAGTATAGCTGCTATTGTGGCTATGGCAACCCTGATTATTCCTGGTAATATTATGCCGTATTTTGGTTCAAGTATAGTTTCGCTACTAGATGTTGGATTTTATTTATTTATACTTTCAGGATTTATATACTGCGTAGCTTCCATAATATATTTTAAAAAATAAATAATAAAATTCAAGTTGACTAAACTGTGTGAAATTTTGCTATAGGAAGAAGATGTTTTCATAGGCAGGAAAGAATAGAAAAATTGTTTTAACTGTGATAAAATAAAACATAGAACAATAAAAATGCAAATACTGCAAAAATGAAATTTATAAAAGGAGGAATATATGTACTGTACTAAATGTGGAGAAAAAATAGGCGAGGATGTAAAATTTTGTCCTAAATGCGGAACTCAAAACCAGTATGCAAAGGGTGCAATGGGAAGTCAAGAGGAACTAGCAAAAGATAAGAAAGACGGCTTTGAAGGAGGCTTTGATAAAGCTGTAGATGTAGCTACTGCTGGATTTAATACAGCAACCAATGCAGTAGAAGATATGGGGGAAAAACTTTCGAAAAAAGTAGGGGGAGATAGTCTTCTTTGGAAAATTATAGTACTATCCTCTGCAGGGCTTATGGCTTTATCTACACTTTTCCCATATATAAGTTTTGGTGGCTTTTATTCAGTTAATTTGTTCGGAAGTGAAGAAGCACTTTTGATAATTATGGCAGTGGGGATATTAGCTGTATGTGGAGTAGGAATCACATTTACCATATTAGACAAAAAGAAAGTAGTGATGGGTATGGGAATTGCTGGTGGGGCACTAGCCATTCTATTAGTAATTGGAACCTTAATCAGCTTTGCTGAGGCATCATCATACTTTGGAGGAAGCGTATTTTCGTTATTGGGTATAGCTTTTTATTTAATTGCTATTTCAGGAATAGTTTATTGTGTATCTTCATTAATTTACCTAAAGAAATAAGTAACCAAGGTTAGGCTTATGTAAAAATTCATATATTGAATATATAATATTGGTTAGTAGGCATTCAAAATTAATTCCAAAAGGGCTTTTCAACTTTTTGAAAGGTCCTTTTTAAATGTAATTAGATACAATGAAAGAATTCTGCCTTATAAAAAGAAGGAAACATAATTTTCAATTTGATAATTATGTTTTATTAATTTAACAATAGCTTGAAATCAAAAAAAATGGTAATATATTATAAAGAAGAAAAACATATGAACATAATTGATTCTGCGTAAAAAATCTAGTTGTAAAGCAAATGGAAGTAAGGGGAAAAGATGAAAAAAATAGTAATAGTTGCAATAAGCATGGTAATGGTATTAGTGCTAGGAGGTTGTGTGGATAAAACTTCAATAAGCTCAGAAAAGTTTATAAAAGAGATGGAGAG
>CAYJJM010000029.1:7172-10686 GCA_964370515.1 uncultured Oscillospiraceae bacterium
TCTTGAAATAACACAGCTTGAGGAGGAACAGATAGTAACGCCTATAAAAGAATTAGTCATAGCTAAAAATACAAAAGCAGAATATCAAATAGAATATTATAAAACTGAGACATTAGAAGATGCACAATCATTAATATCCTACTTGGATGGAGAAATAGAAGCCACCTTTGAAGTGTTAGACAGGGAGGAAAAGGATTCTAACAATTGGATTAAAATAACAAATGAAACGGAAACTTATATTTTGATACTTGCTCAAGTAGATAATACAATGATATTTGCTAATGGGTTGGTAGAAAATAAAGAAACTCTAGAAAAAATTATTGAAGAATTAGAATATTAATATTATATAAGTAGCAACTGACAAAGACATAGGAGAGTTTAATGAAAAAGATCACAACAGTACTTTTTGATTTCGATGGTACTTTAATGAACACAAACGAAGTAATTATTAATTCTTGGCAACATACATTTAAAGAACTAGAAGGAAAAGAAGTAGAGGTTAAAAAAATTATAGAAACCTTAGGGGAAACTTTAGAATTTACCATGGAAAAATTTTTCCCGAATGTAGATGTGAAAGAAGCCATAAAAATATATAGAAGTTATCATGCCAAGAATTTTGGTGATATGATTTCCCTATTCCCCAATGGCAAAGAAATTTTAGAAAAATTAAAAAAAGATGGATATAAGCTGGGGCTAGTAACATCTAGGCTAAAAGGAACTACTTATGAAGGCCTCGAATATTATAAAATACTAGAATATTTTGATGCAGTTGTGACAAAAGAAGATACAACAAGGCACAAGCCAGATCCTGAGCCTATAGAAGAGGCATTAAAGCGGCTAAAAGCTCTTCCAGAAGAGGCGATAATGATAGGCGACACCTTATTTGATATAGAGTGTGCCAAAAACGCAAAGATGCAATCAGTTTTAGTAGGGTGGTCCTTATCAGTTGATAAGGCAAAACAAGAAACGCTTATGGGGAGAGAGAAGCCAGATTATATAATAGAAGACTTAATGGAAATAGATGGGTTGGTAAATAAAGTTTGAATATAATGGGCTAGATGGATAATTCGTTTTAAATATAAATAGATTGATAAAATAAATATTGGATTTAAAAATTGGGATATACATGGATTGGTAAAATAAATGTTGAATTTAATTCTTGGAAGAGAAAATGTAAACAAAGAAAAATACGCATTTGAGAAATTAAGCGAGAATGCTTTGGTTATAGTGCCAGAACAATATACATTAGAAGCTGAAAAAGATGCACTTAGATACCAGAACAAGAAGGGGATTATGGAAACTCAGGTTCTAAGTTTTTCTAGGCTGGGGCAGAAGATTTTTAATAAAACAGGAGCTCCCACAAAAGAAATTTTGGATAAGCAAGGAAGACACATTCTTATAGCAAAAATCTTAAAAGAAAATGGAAAAGAATTTACAATATTTAAAAACCAAGAAGGAAAAATGTCATTTATTGAAATGATAAATGACTTCATTTCTCAATTAAAGATAAACGATATTACCTCCAAACAATTAAGAGAAACTCAAGAAGAGCTGGATGAAGGAACTTTTCTAAAAAAGAAACTTCAAGATGCAACCATTATATTTGAAGAATATGAAAAAAGTATAGAGGGTAAATATACAGATACAGAAGACTATATAAGCCTCTATTTAAACAAGATAAAAGAATGGGAAGAAATAAAAGATAAAGAAGTACTGATATATGGGTTTGATTATTTTACTCCAAAAAATTTACAAGTTATAAAAGAACTACTCGCTCATACAAAAGATGTATATGTACTACTAACTTGTTCAGATGATGAGCAAACAAGAGACGATGATAACTTTGAAATATCAAAAAGAATGATAGAAAAACTTACCAACTTAGCAGCAGAAGAAGGAATCACCGTAAATAGAAAATATATTTCTAGTGAATGCATAACAAAAAAAGTGCCTTCTCTTTTGCATTTGGAAAAAGAAGTCTTTGCTTTTCCAGCAGAAACCTTCAAGGGTGAAGCAACAAACATAACACTTTTAAAAGGAGCAAATTATTACTCGGAAGCAGAGAGGGCAGCTCTTTATTTTTTGTCACTAATCAGAGATAAAGGTTTAAAATTTAAGGATATTGCATTAATATGTAACGATCTATCTACTCGTGGCAATATTTACAAAAGGGTTTTCAAAAGATATGGTATAGATATATTTTTGGATGAAAAAGCAGGAATAAACAATGTGGCACTGGTTAGATATATCAGGGCATTAATAGATATAAAGTCTAAAGGCTTTCAAAGAAATGATCTAATCAAATTGACGAAAACAAATCTAACAGAGATAACAAGTTATGATGAAATAGAAACTTTAGAACAGTTTGCTACAAAATATAAAGTTGCGGGAAATAGATGGAAAACGCCTTTTCCGAAATGGGAAGAAAAAGAAGAGGAACAGGAGATTTTAGAATGCTTAAGAAAGAAATTAGTTGAGCCCCTTGTTGAACTTTTTAAAGCTTTAGATGAAAAAAAGACAGTAGGGCAAAAGCTAGATGTGCTGTATGATTATCTCAAAAACACAGTAAGAGTAGAAGAAAAAATATCTAGGGAAATAGATAGGCTTCTAGAAGAAAATAAAAATGAAGAGGCACTTTTTCAATCTCAGGTATACAAGACTATGGTTGATGTGTTCACTCAACTAAAAGAGGTTGTGGGAAGTGAAAAAATGTCATTCAAAAATATGGGGGATCTTATTCAGAGTGGATTTGATGCTACAGCTCTTGCTATAGTTCCACCTACAGCGGATATGTCTATTTTGGGAACGGTTCAAAGGACGAGAACTGGTGAAATTAAAGCCTTAATGATATTAGGCGCAAATGAGGGTGTTCTTCCCAAAGAACTTGGAGATAAAGAGCTTATAGGAGAAGAAGAAAAAGAAATACTAGAAGAAAAAAAGTTAAGTTTTCTGAAAATGAAAGAACTAAAGAAAGAAGAAGAACAGTTGGCCATTTATAAAATGTTGGCAAAACCTACAGATTTTTTGTGGATTAGTTATGCTGCATCAAATGGTGAAGGCGAAGATTTAAAACCGGCAGCAGTATTTGAAAAAATAGAAGAAGTTTTTCCAAATTGTGAAAAAATAGAAGAGACAGAAAAAGAGGAAAGGGGGATATCCTTAGTGGGGACTAAGGAAAGCACCTTAAATCATTTATCAAAAAAACTTAGAGAAATTATGGAAGGTAAGGAAGTCGACCCTGTTTGGTTGGAAGTTGCAAATTGGTACAAAAAAAATCAAACTGAAAATTACGAAATTGTTAAGAGGGGACTGGTCTATCAAAATCAAACAGAGCAACTGGGGGGGAATGTCTTAGCTAAAATATATAAAAATGGTGGGAAAATAAGTCCTTCTAGCATTGAAAAATATGCTAGGTGCCCATTTGCCCATTTTGTAAAATATGGGTTAAGACCAATAGAGGAGAGGCAGTTTGCCCTTGATAGTGCAGATGTTGGATCAATTTATCATGAAGTTC
>CAYJJM010000029.1:10696-13220 GCA_964370515.1 uncultured Oscillospiraceae bacterium
TATAGCCCAACAGCTTACAGAGAAAGAAATAAAAATAACAGCCATAGACTCACCGTGGATGAAGATATCTAAAAGCCAATTAGATCAAATGGTTGAAGAAACACTAAGCCAAATTTCAAAGACATATAGACAGGGGTTAACAGGAATTTCTGCAGAAGAAAAAAATAAAGCCCAAATGATGCTTTCTGTTTGCCAAGATTCTGCGTGGGCTATGGTCACTCATGTAAAAGATGGCGAAATAGAAAGGATGTATCTTGAAGAGGCTTTTGGAGAGGGAAAATCAATTGGATCTATAAAGGTAAAATTGGGTAACGGGGAGACAATGGAAATTGAGGGCAAAATTGATAGAGTAGATAAACTACCAGATGAATACATCAAAATAATTGATTATAAGTCATCAAAAACAAAATTTAATAAAGATAAGGCCACAAAGGGATGGAATGTTCAGCTATTTTTATATTTGGAGGCAATGACGAAGGAGAGGGGAAAACCTGCTGGAACATTTTACTTTCATATTGTTCCGCCTCTAGTTGATGGAACATATGAAGAATCAGAAAATATTATGGGAAAATTTTGGAGCGAATATAAAATGGATGGTGTGATGATAAATCGCAGACAAGTCCTTGAATATATGGATAAAGGTTTGGTGGAAGCCGAAAAGAAATCAGTTATAATTAATGCAGAAACAAAAAAAGGAAACCAACTTGGAGAAAGAAATAAAAATATATTATCCGAAGAGGATTTTAAATTACTAAGCGAAGAGATTTATAAAAAAGTAGAAGATATATGCCAAAAAATTTGGGAAGGAAAAGTAGAAATAAACCCAACGACAGTAGGCAGTGGTGATAATAAAGAAAGTGGTTGTGCTTATTGTCATTATAGGCCAATTTGCAAAAAAGAAAAGGTAGTAAATTTTTAGAATTTTAATAAAGCTTTATTTATCAAACTTATCAAGCAATCTTTGAAATGATACAAAAGGGAGAGGTAGGCCAGAGGAAAACAGAGGGTACTAAGGATAAAGTTGCAAAATTATTAAAAAATAGTATAATTAAACTATGAATACGAAAATAAAAACAACAATGAATACGAAAATTACAAAAAAAAGAAAATTTGTTAGCATTGGAATTCTATGTATGTTATTTCCCCTGTTGATTACTTTAAGCGGATGTACTACACTAGAAAATTTCCTGAATGCATTTCTTGGCGAGGAAAATAACGAAAATATTTTGATAGGTGTTTATGAGCCTATGACAGGAGATTATGCAGAAGAAGGGGAAAAAGAAATAAGGGGAATAGAAATAGCAAACCAAATGTTTTCTCAAGCTTTGGGGAAAAAAATTGAACTTCTATATATAGATACAGGATCAAACTTAGAAGTGGCGCAAACATCCTTAGAAGAAAATGTGCCTAAAGCACCGACGGCAGCCTTAGGTAGTTATGGAAGTTCTTTTTCATTGCTAGGCGCAGAATATTTTGAGAATGCACAAATCCCTGCTGTGGCAATCACAAATCAAAATGTTTATGTAACTAGGGGTAATGAGTACTACTTTAGAGTTTCGGCAGTAGACTCTAGGCAAGGGGAAGCAATTGCTGATTTTGTTCTTAACAGTATAAATACAAGCAAAGTAGCTACACTATATAGAGAAGATGACGATGTAGCAGAGGTTAATATTACCAATTTAAAAAACTCGCTGACTGAATCTTCTACAAGTGAGACTGTGGTTAAAGACTTCATTTATGAGGAAACAGATACGGACTATACCCCATACTTTGAGGATATAAAAGACAATGGTCTTGATACTATATTTTTGCAAGCCACACCTGAGAAAGCAGCAACTATAATAAAACAAGCAGATGATAATGGCTACATTTTTAATTTTATAGGAACTTCTACTTGGGGCAATGAAGATTTTTTTGAAAGTGTTAGAGGGCTTTCCTCAAAAATATATTATACTGATATTACCTCAAAAGCAAACACGTCATCGGAACATTATGACAAGTTTGTGGAATTATATAAGTCTGCATATCCTGAAGAGGGGGAAATCCCTATAGAAACCTTTATGGCTTTTGATGCATATGTGCTTTTAATTGATAGCATTGAAAGGTCGGGAAGTTATTTAAACGGGAAAGCCATAGCTGAGGCCATGATGGAAACTGTAAATTTTGAAGGAATTGCTGGAACATATAATTTTGACTTTGATGGAAATGCTATAGTGCCTGTTAAAATTATGAAAGTCGAAAAAGGAACTAGCACCCAGGCATATTTATCAGAAGGGCTAGTAAAACCTATAACTGAAGAACTAGCAGAACCAGATGAAGAAGAATAATGTCATGAGTGAAACATAGATAAAATAAACAATGAAAAAAGGAAGGAGACCAAAATGGAAAAAAAAATAATAGAAGGGTTAGAACAAATAAGACCGTTTTTGCAAAGAGATGGTGGCGACATAGAATTTGTAAGCTACGAAGACAATATTGTAAAGGTAAGGCTTTTGGGGCATTGTGCTGGATGCCCTGGAGCGCA
>CAYJJM010000030.1:0-6073 GCA_964370515.1 uncultured Oscillospiraceae bacterium
CTGTTCCTCCACCAACATTCCCTTCTTCCAAAGCTCCTGATTTTGCGTTTTCTAAAGCCTCTAGTGCATGTTCTGCTTTAACATGAAATCCGTTGGTATCATTCATTATTCCATCCCAGGTTTCACCAACAGCAGGATAAAAATATCCGCATCCTGAAATCGGGTTCCCGTTGAAAACTAGAGGAAAATAAAATTCATTATCAATCATCCACTTTGAAGTTGTATCCCTTACAACTCCCACACTATTTGTATTTGTAATCATCATTGGGCCGTGCATAAATCCAGAATCATCCATCCAGTGAGTTCCTGTAAGCTCTCCATTTCCATTTAAATCATGTCTCCCTACGAATACAGCACTTCTTTTTCTTCCTCTAGGAAGAATCGCAGTAACCCCTGTCCTTGCAAAATTAGATCCAGGCCCTGTATAATCTTTTGGTTCTCCTATGCACACTGTAGAGTATCCTACTTCTACACCCTCCACATCTGTAATAGCATTATATTTACCTGTACTACCAGGAAGTAAAATTCCTGCTTCTCTTGCTCTAAGTTTTTTCATTTTTCAACCTCTCATTTAAAATAATTTTTTTCTTAAAGTAATTTTTCAAATCCTTCTGTAGTATATTCTTTACCTTCTCTTTTTGCTACTAAAGCATTCATAAGAAGTTCAAATCTTTTACCTGTTATAGGATATAGACTTGCAGCTATAATTGATACAGCACCTACAAGACCTGGCACTAATGTATTTATGTAAAGAATCATGTGTTGTGCACTTTCTGTTTGCACTTCTAGTGTTCCGTCATACCCACCTACAGAAAGTAGTATACCTATTAGCCAAGTGGCACACGCAGCACCTAGTTTTTGGAAGAATGACATTATTGACGAAATCGCACCCTCTCTTCTCTTTCCAGTTTTAAATTCGTCCACTTCACTGATATCGTACATCATTGCATAATATAGTGTCCAGAACGCAGCATTTCCTAAGCCAAACATTACAGTATAAACTAAGTAAATTCCAAAAGAAGGGAACCCTATGAAAGTAAACGCAAACATTCCCACAGCACCTAGCAACATAGTTCCAACATATACTGCCTTTTTCCCAAATTTAGAAGATAGCCAATTTATCAAAGGCAACATCAAAATTGCAAAAACTGAAGATAGTAAGAAATACAGTGATTGTAACTCTCCAGAATAACCCAAGTTATTGCTCATAAGATATACCGGCCCACTACTTAACAGCACTGCTACGCCTCCCCATGCAAACACAGAAAGTCCCAAAGTCATAGTTGCTTTTAATCTTAATACCTCTTTATAAGTTTTAAAGAAATTTTCTTTTATTTCTGAAGTTTTTTCTTCCCAATTTATTTTTGGTTCTTTGCCTCTAGTTGCTCTCCAACAAATTAGTCCAGTTATTATAATTCCTGCAGCAAAAATAATACCTAAATATCTCCATGAAGCTACTGGATCAACTCCTGCTTCTCCTAATTTTGCAAGGAAAATTGGCGGAAGAGACGAAGCCATCAAAACTGATACATAGATAAATACACTTGCATATGCCCTTAATGTAGTTCTTTCATCAAAGTCATTTGTGATTTCTGCTCCCAATGCAAAGAACGGAATAACAAAAACCTTATACGAGGTCCAGAAGGCTATTGCTATAATATAAAAATATATTATTTTTGCATCTTGACCCAAGTCTATATTATTGAATAACAAAAACATACATATGGTATAAGGTACAAGACCCGCTAGCATAAAAGGTCTTCTTCTTCCATGTTTTGATTTGGAATTGTCTGACAAATATCCCACTATAGGATCTGAAATAGCATCCCATAAAATAGCAACAAGGGATATTGTTCCTGCTATCGCCGGAGGTATTCCTGCAAAATCTGTTAAGAAAAACAGGAAAAAGAAATAAAAAATATTAAATCCTAATGAATCTGTAGCTTGGCCTATTGAATATCCAAGTTTTGTAGCCTTTGAAAGCTTGTTTGTTTGAGTTCTCGCCATGATAGTAACCTCTCTTTCTTTTCATGTTAATTAAGTTTACATAATTGCTTGATTGGCAATATCCAAATAGTAAGCAATATTCAAGCCAACTTCTTATATTCATCAATTTTAAGTCTGATTTAGCTCCAATTTTTAGATATTTTTTTTTAAAAACCTTTAACCTTTTATTATTTTTTGCTTTAATCCTGTGCCTCACAAGTATATTCTTTAAATTTTACTGTGTTTTTTCTAAAAACCCTTGATAAATTTCTTGATTTCCTTTTAACATGTCAGTTTTCTTTACATTTTTCCTTTTGCCTTTGCATTTTTCTAAGATTTCAATCTTTTTGAGTGTAAAGAAAAATTACATGTGTCGGTTTTTTTTACGATTTTCTTGTATACGAGTTTTTTTCCTCCAAGTTTCCTCTTTTCATGCTTTTTTTCATTAGCTATGGAATAAATTTATCGGTTTTTTTGAAAATCAAACAATTTTTTTGGCATTATTCTTGCTTGATATAATATTACAAAGTTATTTTTTTATTCACAAGGAGCTAATATGGAAATTCAGAAAAGAAATAAGTATAGCTGGTATGTTGTCATAATAAGCTCTGCCATTGGAATATTTGCCACTGCATATTTTTCGCAATTTTCAATGACAGTTAAGGACTTATCCCTGCAATCAAACATATCTGAAGGATTCTTGCTTTTTACAGATACCATTAAAAGTCTTGTCATTATGCTCGGTATGATTTTTTCTGGTAAAATTTATAACCTAATGGGAAGTAAAAAATTGTTTATGTTCACACTTTTGTGTATGGCCATTCCTCAATTTTTATTACCATACACAACTTCTATTTCCATGGTAATAGTTCTAAAGATCATTCAGGGACTATCTGGGTTGATGTTTCCTATTTTTATTATAATTATTCTTGGATGGTCCAACGAAAAAAATTCGGGGTTTGCAACAGCAATTTTCAATGGAATTTTCTATGGAGGCGCAGGCTTCGGCGCCACAATCTCTGGGTTTGTCATCGTAAATTGGGGGTGGCAGGCTTCATATTGGTTCCTAGGCATACTTACACTCTTCTTTGGGTGTGTATGGATTTTAACAGTAAAGGAAAATCCTAAACAGCTGTATAGCAAAAAGAAAGAAGAAAGCCCCAACATAAACACCTCTCAGCATCCATTACGATCTTCTACACCATGGTTATTAATTTTCATCTTGATATCTCCTACTTGGATTGTGCAAGCTTTATCTGTAGATATCCCTATATGGACAGATAGCTTAAACTATAGTAGTGAGCACACAGGGATTATAATGTCTTCCCTAACATTTGGGTTTTTATTTGCAACAATATTCTCAGGAAAGCTTTCTGATGTTCTTGCTTCTAGGCGACAAAATAAAGCTCTTCCAAGAATTTTCGTAATGGGTTTAGGCTCTTTCCTTTCTGCTATTAGCTTTATAGTATTACTATTAATCAATCATGACAATTTTGTTTTATTATATATTTGCATTCTTTTTGTCTCTTTTTCTGGCGCCTGGGGTCTTGGGTCTTTTTATTGCATATTACCTGAACTTTTCAGCAAAGAAAAGTTAACGACCATTACAGGTTTTATCGGCGGAATAGGCGATATAAGTCTTCCTCTAGCTCCCCTAGTTGTTGGTGTAATTTTTGGAACCCGAGGTCTTTGGACACTTGGTTGGGGTTCTTGCATACTAATATCAATTATTAGTTTATTTGCTTGTATGCTTTTATACAAAAAATATAAACTCTAAATTAGTTCTTGTGTTAAACTTAATATATACTTATATTGGAAAGTGGAGATAAAATGACTTACGCAAAAGAAAATAGAATAGCTGAAAAAGCTAAAAATTTTAAAAATCATGATTTAACTTTAGAAGAAGCTTTGTTGATACTTGATAACATAGAAGGGCTTGTTGCTGTAGATGAAAATGGAATAATTAAATATTTTGCCAAAGATTTATTACATCTTACTGAATTCCATAACTTGAAAATGGATGACATAAAAGGGAAGCATATATTAGAACTTCACCCACATAGCAAAATTACTAACGCTCTAGAAAGTGGGTTAGCCATAAGAAATTACTTTTATGTTAGCCCCTTCGGAACTAATGTTGCTCGTATATCCCCATTATACAAAGATGGTATTCTTAAAGGCGCTGTAGACTATGACATATTTAGAGATGCCTCTGATTTGGAGGAGTTCTTAAATTCTTCTGCCAAGCTTTCTTCAGATGGGTACATGGATCTTAAGGGAAAGTTTTTATCAACCATCGACACTCACAAAGCCAGAAAAAACAGCAAATACCACATTGGAGACTTAGTCGGAAAAAGCCCGGAAATGATTCTTATCCGCCAGCAAATTAGCGAAGTTTGCCAAACTGACACAACTGTTCTCATTACAGGAGAAACTGGTTCTGGCAAAGAACTTATAGCTCATTCAATACACAATTTAAGTTCAAGATATAAGAATAGATTAGTTGAAGTTAATTGTGCCGCAATACCCGAATCTCTAATTGAATCTGAGCTTTTTGGATATGAAGAAGGCACATTTACTGGTGGTAAAAGAGAAGGAAAGCCTGGCCTATTTGAAATTTCTAATGGAGGAACCTTGTTTTTAGACGAAATAAATCAGTTACCTATGCATATGCAAGCAAAGTTATTGAGGGTTTTACAAGAAAAAGAGGTTATGCGACTTGGCGGAAACAAAGTCATTCCCATAAGCACAAGAGTCATTGCTGCAACTAACAAGCCTTTAAAAGCGTTGGTTTCATCTGGAGACTTTAGACAAGATTTATATTACCGCCTAAATGTTTTTGAAATTGAAAGTCCCCCTTTGCGTGATAGGAAGTCAGATATTCCTCTTCTGGTAAATCACATTCTCATTAATCTGAACCCAAAACTTAACAAAAATGTATCCAACATTGATAAAGAATCTATGGAATTATTGCATAGCTATTCTTGGCCAGGCAATGTGAGGGAGCTATATAATGTTGTGGAGCGTGCAATGCTCAGTTCCAATGCTTCTACCTTAACCCTACAAAATTTCAAAAACTATTTTTCTGAATTTTATACTTCAAAAAGCTTTGTTCCTTTAAATCTAACTGAAGATGATACTCTTTTTCATAAAATTTCTTCTTATGAAAAACATGTTATTGAAAATGCCCTTGAAAAATATAACTGGAACATTAGCAAAACCGCTAAATCCTTGGGGCTCACTAGACCTACCCTGTATAATAAAATTGAAAAGCACCTTATTGAAAAAATGCTTTAGTCCTTCTTAATTGATTTAAGTGGCGAAATACTATATAATATTTTTGTTATGATTACAAATATAATTATCTTATCCATTTTAATATTGTCTGTGTTTTTCGCCTATAGATGTGGCTTTTTCAAAAGTTTAGTGAACTTACTTATTTGGATAGCACCTTTCATATTGACCTTGGTTTTGCGTGTTCCTTTAACTAAAATATTTGAGCCTACACCAATTCATAATCTTGTTGAACCTCTACCAACAATAATTATATTTTTTATATCTTTAATAATCGTTTTAATCATTGGTTCGTTCTTGAAAAATTTTTTTAAATTTCTAACAGATAGGAATCTTATTGGGTTTTTAGATAAATGCCTAGGTGGATTGCTGGGATTTCTAAGAGGCTTGCTTATTGTCTATTTGCTATTATTTATAATTCCACCTTTATGTTTGCTTTTCTTAGGAGAAAGTAGCCATCCCATTTTTGTTTCGCTAGATAATTCCTCTCTTGCAAAGTTTTTCATAGAAACAAATCCATTTTCACTTATATTCAAATAGAACTCTTACTTTTCATGAACCCTTAGCGCCAAAGGCACAGCAATGGAATCCGTCACTTATAGCATGTCTCTCATGAGGCAGATAATGGAGGGGGCATCGTGCGGTGGTTATATTGGCTATAGAGTTTGTTCGGTAAGGTTACTTCTATAATATGCAACCTAACCACGAATTTTAATATACTCTGATCCCGATTTTAATATAGCCCAATCACAAAATTTTAATGACTTTTTTTTCATAATGTAGTATCCTATTA
>CAYJJM010000030.1:6083-12765 GCA_964370515.1 uncultured Oscillospiraceae bacterium
TATTATGAAAAGCTTTTTACTACAGTTTCGGAAAGGATTTTAATTATGATAGTTAGCATTTTATTATTGGCTGTAATAGCTATATTAGTCGTTTGGGGAATGAGAAAAAGTGTGTTTTCAAACTTAGTCACACTGGGATTTTGGGTATTAATTTTTGTTGCATCTTACCTTCTTTTTCCTTTTGCAATGGATATTTTCAAAGATGCATCTTTCTTTACCTTGCAGCACCCAGTGCCGTCCCTGTTTGTTTTTACTATTTTATTTATAGTTTTATTTTTAATATTAAAAATAGTGGAAGTTCTGACACTTAGAAAAAGAAGAACTAGAGCAAGTACCAAGGCTGATAAATTTGTTGGTGCTCTAGTGGGTTTCTTTGTGGGAGTTTTCGTTATATTTGTCATACTTATTTCAATTCCATCCCTTTGCTTTGTCATTGGAGGAGAAGTATTTACATCTATAGGTGTTTCTATACAGGAGGCTCCATTAAGCCAATTCTTATCTCAATTTAATTTTTTAGAAAAAATGTTTTTATGATAATATAATTATTGATTATAAACACACAATGTTTTTATGATAATATAATTGCCAATTAGGAGTATACAATGAAAAAAATTGTAGTTTTAGACGGCTATGTTGCCAACCCTGGAGATTTAAGTTGGAGTAAAATTGAAACTCTAGGTAATTTTACCGTTTATGATAGAACTTCCCCTTTAGATACCTATTCTAGAATTTCTGATGCAGAAATTGTTTTTACCAACAAAACCCTCTTACCCAATGACTTATTAGACAAATGTCCTCGTTTAGAGTGGGTTGGTGTCCTCGCCACAGGATATAATGTTATAGATATTCATTGTGCAAGAGCCAAAGGAATAGCCGTTACTAATATTCCTGCCTATAGCACTCCAAGTGTTGCACAACATGTGTTTTCCCTTTTGCTACATATGACCAACTTTGT
Organism: uncultured Oscillospiraceae bacterium; assembly: GCA_964370515.1. Lineage (GTDB taxonomy): Bacteria > Bacillota > Clostridia > Peptostreptococcales > Anaerovoracaceae > CAYJHC01. Next base: position 7,039 of record CAYJJM010000030.1, read on the forward strand.
ATCTCCATATTCTCAGCTTACCAGAGAAGGCGACTGGGCAAAATCCAAAGATTTCTGTATGACAAATTACACCTTAAAAGAATTGGATAAAAAATTATTTGGAATAATAGGATTCGGTACCATAGGAAAAGAAGTAGCTAAAATTGCAAATGCTTTTGGTATGAAAGTTTTGGTATATACCACAAATCCTAAAAAAGAGTTAGAAACAAAGAATTTATCCTTTGTTAACTTAGATTATTTATTAAAGGAAAGTGATGTTATTAGCCTCCACTGTCCATTAAATGAAAATACTCAAGGTATAATAAATACAGAAAATTTAAATAAGATGAAAAAAAGCGCAGTCCTTATAAATACTGCAAGAGGTCCTCTAATTGTGGAAGAAGACTTGGCAGTAGCACTTGACAATGAAGTTATATATGGGGCTGCTCTGGATGTTCTTGGACAAGAGCCGCCAAGTTATGATAATCCACTCTTTAAAGCTACTAATTGCATAATAACGCCTCATGTTGCATGGAACTCTTTGGAGGCCAGAAGAAGAATGATGGATATTGCCTCGGAAAATATCCGCTCCTATCTAGAAGATAACATTCTGAAAAACTGTGTAAATTAATAGTGTTTTATGAGTTTTAAAATCCCAAACATTAAGTTACTAATATACATTTTAAAGTAAAATATAAAAAGAAGCATTTTACATTCTGCTTCTTTTTACTTTTTATTTTATCTATTATGTCTTTTTTTTCTTTGCATTAACAATTTCGCCCTAAGAAATAAAGTCAACATATTCCTTCCAAGGCAATGGCTTAGAAAATACATAACCTTGTATATAGTCACTTCCATTTTCAATTAAGAATTTTTTCACATCCTCATTTTCTACACCTTCCATGACTATTTCTATTTCTTTATCCATAGCCTTCATAGCCGATACAAACTTAATAAAAAATTCTCTTCTTTTTTCATTACAAGTAGAGCTTTCCACTAAACTACGATCGAATTTCACCACATGGATCGGAACCTTGAAAAGCATACTGAAGTTAGAATATTCCACTCCAAAATCATCTAATTCGAATACAAATCCTCTCTTTGTAAACTCATTCATGATTTTTAAGTTATTATCTATATCTGTAGCAAGAACTCGTTCTGTTAATTCCATATTTATGCGTTCTGGCAAAAGCCCATATTTCTTAACTATTGCAGATACTTCTTCCGCTGCACCCTCTTTGGTAAAGAAAGTATATGGAAAATTAATTGAGATAGATTTCACTCTCAAATTTTCTCCCAGCAAGTCTATCATCTTTCTATAATCACTAGAAACTAGTTCTAGCATAGTTGTTGTTATCCTACCTATTAATCCTGTTTCTTCTGCTATTGGAATGAATTCCATAGGTGATATAAATTCTCCCTGTTCTGGCTTAAACCTTATTAATGCTTCTGCCATGATAAAATCATTTTTTTTAACTGAGTAAATTGGTTGATAATGTGCTTCGAAGCCATCTGTATTTAAAGCTTTTTTAATTCTCTCAATTACATAATTTCTTCGTTTCATCTGATTACATATTGCTTTTTCATAGAGATAGCTTGAATTATTGGTTTCTTTTTTTATAATAGCCAAAGAGTAATCCATTGCAGAAATTATCTCTTCCGCTTTAGAACCAAATTCTGGGTAGTCAACACGAGCGTATACAAAATCTGGTGTAATGGTATTATTGTTTATTTTATAAACTTCTTTTATTCCATGATAAATTTCTTCTATATTATGTTCCCTCTGGTTATCATAGTCGGGAATTAACAAAGCAAATTCATCTCCGGAGTATCTAAATAATTGTCTATATGGAAGATATGTTCTAAGCCTTATTGCAATTTTTTCTAATAATCCATCTCCAAATTTCAACCCGTTTCTCTCATTTATCCCTTTGAAATTCCTAACACTAAAAACAAATAATGAAAATGGAATGTCTGCCTTACAAAGTTTTGCCATATTGGTGGTTAAGTTGGCCCTATTGAATAGTTCCGTAAGTGGATCTGTTTTGTGAGTAACATTATGTACATAAAACTGTATTATCAAAACTCCTGCGACACTTGCAAGTCCTGAAAGCTGTATTGGTGGAAAGATTAATTGAGTACAGAAAATCAAGCTTGCCAAAAGCAAATTTGTACAAATTACAATGAGTGCGTTTCTTTGAGGGGTTTTAGAATGCTTGATTGCAAAGAAGACTACCATGGCGATGTATAGCAATGCAATTACATATGTTATTCTAAAAAGTTCTCCTCTTATATAGCCTTCTGTAGGAGATATAGTAAATATTAATCTATGTATTCCATTAGTTAGAACAAATACACAGTATATGGCATATGGAACCCATGCCCAGGCATATTTTTTAAAAAATCCGACTTTATATGTTTTGGGATGCATCAAAGTTATTGCATAGAACAGAGCAATTGGAGCAACAATTGGAGAAGTAAGGAAATATAGATATTTCAAAACATCTACTAACCACACTGGGAAGTACATAAAGAAATCTGCAGTAAGGAGAGAACCTATAGTAATTAAAATAGAAATAAGAGTTGCAAATTGCATCCACCTTAACGCACTATATCTAGTTGTCCCTTTATCCTCTGCTAGTGCAAACCCTACTATAGCTAGAATAATCACAATTAAGGATGCGTATTCTGCTACGAGATTATAATATGCCATGGGCCACCTCTTGTCTAGAACTCAATAATTTATTAACTTTATTATAAACCTAAAAAAGTCAATTGTCTATGTAAAGTATGTGAAGTATGTGAAGTTTTCACCTTTTTCACCTCATTCGTACTATTCTAAAGTTTCCTTTGCAACAAGGTGGTTTGAGCTTCCCTCCTTGTATAATCACTATTTATGAAATAAATTCAACATATTCTCTCCAAGGCAATGGTTTTGAATATATATATCCTTGAATATAGTCTCCTCCACACTCTAGCAAGAAGTCTTTTATCTCTTCTGTTTCTACACCTTCCATAACTATTTCCAAGTCTTTATCAACGGCTTTAATAGCTACAACAAATTTAGCAAAAAAATCTTTCCTTTGTTCATCACGAGTGGAGTTTTCAACCAGGCTTTTATCAAACTTTACAATATGTATCGGCACATTGAAGAACATATTAAAATTAGAATATTCTACACCAAAGTCGTCTAATTCAAAAGCGAATCCCCTCACTGTAAATTCATTCATTATTTTCAAATTTTTATCTACATCTGTAGCAAGGACTCTCTCTGTCAATTCTATCTTTATTTGTTCTGGCAAAATGTTATGCTTTCTTACCATTTTTTCTACTTCATCTGCAGCTCCTTCCTTTCTGAAAAATTCATAAGGGAAGTTTATAGATATGGATTTTACCCTTATATTTTCCCCTAGACTGTCTAGCATCTTGCGGTAGTCAACGCAAACCAGTTCAATCATTTTTCTTGTTATTCTGTCTATTAGCCCTGTCTCTTCTGCAATTGGAATAAACTCCGCAGGGGATATGAACTCCCCTTCTTCTTCTTTAAATCTTATAAGTGCTTCTGCCATTGTGAAATCTTTTTTTCTTGCTGAATAAATAGGCTGGTAATAGGCTTCAAAACCATCTGCCCGCAAAGCTTTTTTAATACGCTCAATTACATAATTTCTTCTTTTCATCTTGTCGCATACAGATATTTCATAAAAGCAGCTTGTTTCATCTGATTCTTTTTTGGCAATAAATAAAGAATAGTCCATGGCTGAAATTATTTCTTCTGCTTTATTGCCAAATTCAGGGTAGTCTACACGAGCATGTAGAAAATCTAGATTGGCCATGTGATTTTTTATCTCGTAACCTTCTTTAATTCCTTCATAAAGTTTTTCTATATTTTGATTTTCACTAGTTTTATAATTAGGCAGTAGCAATGCAAATTCATCTCCTGAGTATCTAAAGATTTGGCGATGATGCAAATATTCCCTAAGTCTTCTTCCAACTTGTTCCAATATGTCATCTCCAAATTTTAACCCGTTCCTCTCATTTACCCCCTTAAAATTCCTAATGCTAAAAACAAAGAGGGAAAATGGTGTTCCAGCTTTGCAAAGTTTTTCCATGCTAATTGTTAAAGTTGCTCTATTGTATAACTCTGTCAGGGAATCCGTTTTCTGCGTCACATTATGGACATAAAATTGCATTATCAAAACCCCCGAAACACAAGCCAGTCCAGAAAGTTGCACTTCCAAGAAAATTAATTGAGCGCAGAAAATTAAGGAACACACAAACAAATTAAAGCAAATTACAAGCAGAATATTTCTCTGCGGTGTTTTAATATTTTTAATAGCAAATAATATTACTAATAGAATATAAAGTAAAGAAATTACATAAGTTATTTTGAAAAATTCTCCTCTGACATATCCTTCTGTTGGTGATATGGTGAATATGAACCTATGTATTCCATTGGTTAGAATAATACCACAATATATTGCATATGGGATCCATGCCCATGAATATTTTTTGGCAAAATCAATTTTATGTGTTTTGGGATACATCACAGTTATTGCATAAATCAATGCAATTGGCGCGAGAATTGGAGAGGTCAGAAAATATAGGTATTTAAAAAGTTCCACTACCCATACTGGAAAATACATGAAATAATCTGCAGTAATAAGCGACCATATAGTTACTATAATAGAAATAAGAGTGGCAAATTGCATCCACCTTAAAGCCCTGTATCTGGTAGAACTCTTGTCTTCATCTAGAGCAAAACCAATTATAGCTATACAGATTACAATTAGCGACGCATACTCTGCGACAAGATTGTAATATGACATACCTCACCTCTTCATTGTTTAAATAGCAGTAATTTCATTAATCATATTATATCTTTTTATGCCTACAAAGTCCATATATAAGATTATATTTTGCATATATTTATGCAAGAAAAATGGCAGCAATCATCTAAGATTTACTACCATTTTTTTGTTTTTACCTATGCTAATTTTCAATTAGCGTTCTCTTTTTATTTTGCTCTTTTCCTTCTATAAACAACTGTTCCTATTCCACCTAAGGATATAATCATAGCTCCTAAGAAAAGTATGATATTACTGCTATCACCTGTTTCAGGATTCTTATTATTTTCTGCTCCTGTGGCTGCCACTTCTATATTTATAGTTGCACTTCCATCTATGAATTCTGCCCTAAATACATGCTCACCTGCAGGTAGAGATTTTACATACTCACTAGCCAATGTGAAAATCACCGATCCGCTTTCTGTGGAGTAATTTGTTTTGTCTACTAGTTTACCATTTAAGTATAGATTTAAGAAAGCATCTATCTCTCCTTCTGTCTTAAATGTAAGTGGTGTATTAGTTCCTTCCTTGATAACTTGATTATCACCTTCAAGAGTTTTATAGTCCACTGTTATTGTCATTCCAATAGTTTTTGTGGCAGACTCAACACCTTTATCAACTGTTACTTCGTATTGTCCAGTTCCTGAATTGAAGAGAATAGCTACATCAACTCCTGTCCCTTTAACAAGTCCTTTTACATAATCTTCAACTGCTTTTGTTTTATCAGCTTGTGTTTGGTTGCTATATGCTACGCTTGCTGTTCCATCTTTAACCAACCCTTCTGCCCTTGCTACTGCTTCAGCATCAGTTTCTGCTAGTACATTAAATGTCATATCAATGTCTTTTGTTTCGGTTGTTAGGTCTGGGTCTGAGCCTTTGCTAAGGGTTACAGTGTATGTATCTT
>CAYJJM010000031.1:0-8704 GCA_964370515.1 uncultured Oscillospiraceae bacterium
GAAATATTAAGGCTTCGGTAATTTCAATGGCTGTAGGTTCTGTAATATAAATAGAAGGATTGCCAGTATTTGTAATACCTACGATAGTATATTGATTCATAATAGAAGCGCCTATAAAATCTTTTGCCTTTAAAAATCCCAAATTTTTAACTTCGTCAGAAGTTAGCATTTTTTCAACAATCATTTTGTCTATCAAGATTTCCTTATCACTTTCAATCATTTTGCCAGTTGAAATATCATTTCCACTTAAATCATCTGCAAAAGTAAGAGAACCATTAATAGAGGTAGGGTAGGTGCTAGTTTGGTACCAATTATTAGAATAAAGATCTAAGGTTACTGCAGAGTCAATAGGAATGACATAATTAACATCTTCAAGGGCTTTAACAGCGTTATAATCACTAGGGGTTAGGCTTTTAGATTCTACGACAACAAAATTTTTGTGGTATTTTAGATAATCGCCTTCATCTACAATATTTAGTTTAGCAAATATTGAGAAAGAAAATGTTAAAAATATTGCGGAAAAAAACACTCCAAAAAGTAAAAGTTTTTTAAGAATTGGATATGAAGCAACCTTTTTAAATGAAGAACTCAAAAGAGAAAATAAACTAAAAATTGAAGAGTATTTTAGCTTTACTTCTGGAGGAAGTGGGGGAAGCTCAAAGCTGTTTCCTTCCAAATCCTTTTGTTCAATTTGCTTATAATGATCATCGATAAATTCAATGTTTGAGTTTTCATCAACAACTTCTATTCGAGAATTACTTTTTATGTAAATATTCCCTCCTTTGACTACCATATCAAAACTAAATCTCTCATCAGAGTTACTATAAATTTTGATGTCGCTTTCAGTATTCTTCAAAATATGGACTTTTTCAAAATCTTTTAAGTAAATAGAACTTTCTATTTTGTAATCTAACCCTTCTGAAGTAGAATTGTGAATATCTGATTCAACAATGCCATCCTTAATTTTGATGATTCGGTTGGCATAGAAATTGGCAATAGGAACTTCATGGGTAACTAAAATTACTAACCTTTCCTTTGAAATAGAAGAAATAATTTTCATGATTTCCAAGGAATTTTTGCTATCTAGATTTCCTGTGGGTTCATCAGCCAATATAATGGAGGGGTTTTTAACCAAAGCTCTTGCGATGGCCACTCTTTGCCTTTCACCGCCAGAAAGCATGGAACAAGGTCTCTTCTTGTAGCGGAGCATGTCTACCTTTTCAAGAATGTGCTCAACTTGTTTGGTGATTTCGGCTTTATCTTTTATGCCTAGCATTTTTAAGACTATAGCAACATTTTCAAATACGGAAAGTGAATCAATAAGTTTGTAATCCTGAAAAATATAGCCAATATTTTTGTTTCTGATTTTATCTATAGTGTGGGCTGTTCTCTTGCTTATTTTTTCTCCATTTATAAATATTGAGCCCTTGTTTATCTTGTCTAGACCGCCAATGCAATTTAGCATGGTGGTTTTTCCACAGCCAGAAGGGCCTAAGAGAGCGATTAGCCCTTTTTCATCAAAGGATAAGCTTGTGTTATTTATTGCAGTGGTTTTACTACCTTTGCTTTTGAAAGATTTAATGACATTTTTAATTTCTATCATTTTATTACACCTCCTGATTCAATGTGGTTATGGCGGTACTTGTAAATAGTTTTCCACTGATTTTCACACTTAGTAAATAACTCATAAGTAGAATAACTCCATAGACTATTAGAATATGATAAGGTTCGGTATAGTCCCTAATAGTGATAAAGAAATAAGCACTAGGAGCAATTATATAGGTTACTATTACAAATATGGCATATACAAGTGTTGAAATCACTAAAAGTTCACCACGAATAAATCCTTTTAAAATACTTTTGTCGCCTCCTAATATTCTTACTGTGGTGAAATAATTTTTTCTAGATCCCATAATCAATCGTATTACAAAATATGATACAAAAAACAAGACTATAAGCATTAGAATTGTTACAATAGTATTGATTGTATCAAATACATCCAAGGTGATTAAGGTGTCAGAAAGCTTTAAGACTGTATAGCCTAGTGCCTGTAGTTCTATTACAGTTTCATCTATAAGATCATAGTCTTTAACAAAAACACTACTTTGATGGGTGTCCCCACCATATAGTTTGTTGAAGTCAGAACTATTCATAACTATTATATTAGCTGCATACTCTAAGTCTGTTGGATACTTAGAAAAATCCTCTGATTTTAAGGTGCTTGTTATTTTGCAATTTACACTATTGGTATAATGCAAATCTTCGTATTTTAAGACTAGAGTTTTGTTTTTGATTTCTGGATAAAAATCTTCATTTGCATGAGCAGTTCCACTAGGAAGATTATTATCAATTATTACATATATATCATCAGCAATGTTATTTCCATCTAAGAAAACTTTAGGTGACTTTGAAATTGATTTTTGAAAAATTGCAGCCTCATTTAAAAAAGCTTCAGAACCATATGCTCGGTCATAGTAATCTTCATTGTTAAATTTTATGCCTACAATTTTATAATTAGACAAATAATTTCCCACTCCTTGTGAAAATGCACTTTTAGAAAATGTGCTGTTAAATAGGGACTCTAACCCTGATGGAGTAGTATCTAAAAAATATTCATTAGTTTGAATGACTAATTCATAATCATTTTCAGGCATTCTGCCATAGTCTAATTCTCCAGTTAAATTTTCTATAGGAAGGGGAGAAAGGTTGAAATAGTTATAATCCTTCTCATCTACAAGTTCTAATAAAGAATCAAGAGAAATATCATTTTCAACGATTTCTTTTACATTAGGAATGGCCTTTATAACCGCAAAATCTTCAGAAGTTAGGGGTGTATTATCTTCATGTTTTATAATTAACCTTTCAATGGAGGTGTCCATGAAATTATAATTGAAGCCTAGAGAAGTTGTTAATTCCTTTTGTTTCTGATCAAAAGAATATTTGCCTAGTACAGCAGCAGAAAGTAATGCGAATACAAGGAACAACAATAAGAACTTTGGAATTATATTAAAAGTGTTTCTAAAGGTAAGGCGAATTTTATTTGGTATTGTAATAGATTTTGGAGAAGGCAAATCAATGCTAGCATCATGAGAAGGAAGAATAGCATTGTCCTCCAAAACTTTTCCGTCAAACATGGTGATTTTCCGTGTAACATAATCAGCAACTTGCTCATAGTTATGAGTCACAATAATTACTAGCTTTTCTTTTGAAATTTGGTGTAGCAGTTGGACGATTTCCTGAGCAGACTTGCTATCCAAATTTCCAGTAGGTTCATCTGCAATGATAATAGGGGAATTTTTGGCCAAAGCTCTTGCTATGGCAACTCTTTGTTTCTGCCCTCCAGAAAGTTTAGAAGCTTTCTTATTCTTAAGGTCAATTAATCCTACTTGACTTAATATGGAAAGAACTTTTTCCTTTGCTTCACTTTTACTTTCTCCATTAAGAAGAAGAACCAGCTCTACATTTTGATATACGGAATAACTTCCAATAAGGTTAAAGTTTTGGAATATATTACCTATGTATTTGCGCCTATAATCTTCGTAGTCTTTTTCAAGAAAATGACTGGTCTCATTTCCAGCTATATACATTTCTCCCTCTTCATAACTGTCTAAGCCGCTAATAACATTAAGCAGTGTTGATTTACCAGAACCAGATTCGCCAGTAATGGCAACAAATTCTCCCACTTTAAAATCTAAGGAAACCTTATTAATTCCGCTTGCGACTATACCATTTTGGTAATAATACTTGGAAACACTTTTTAAACTTATCATAAATAAATCCTTTCTTAAAATAAATTATTTTATATAAGGTGTAGATATAACAAAAAAATATCTAAATATTTCTATAATTAATTATAGAAATACAAAGTGACAATAAAGTGACAATTGAAAAATATTAATCTTTTGAAATAATGACAATTAGAGAGCCTTCGGATTTTTCTATACTAACATTTTCCCCAAGAATAAACTGATTACTTACTCCAAGAGGAAATGTGTTTTTGATTTTGTGGTTGGATATGTTGTACTTGCCGCCATTAATAGAAACACGGTTAATTTCTTGGTCAAATGAGAAAATAGAAAAATATTTTCCTGAGAGTATAGGTAATTTAAAACTTTTTTCATTAGTTATGTACAAAAAATTATTCTTATTACAAAGAGAACACTTGATATTACTCTTGGCATAATAGGCAATAGTTTGAATTATTGCTAAAGTATGATCAATTCTTCCGCCCATACCGCCGATTATTAAAATTTCATCTACTTCTTTGGAAATGGCAAACTCTATAGCAAGGGCAGTATCTGTTAAGTCTTTCTCCGGTGGGAAAGTGTGGATTTCTAGGCTGGGGTATTTAGAAAGATATAAATTTAATTGACTACTATTTATAGAATCTAAGTCTCCAACTAAATGGTCTACAGGAATATCCTCGTTATAAGCTAGGTTAATTCCACCATCTGCACAAATAACTAGAGTGCTATCTAAATCCCAATTGGAAAAGGATATGGCCTCTTGAATACTTCCTTCTAGATATGAACAGATAATAATAGATTTTTTATATTTCATAATTTCTTATCTCCTGAAATCTTTCTTAATGCTAAGGTGTGATTTATGGCGATTTTTCAATGATATTTTCATGATGATGTTTTTCTCATATTATAGGAAATGGTGTATAAGGAAAAGTTGTTTGTTTATATAGACACTTAAATTATACAGCAAATGCATTAAAAAGAAAATATGACAAAAAATAAATTAACAGAATCTATATTGACAGAATTGCAAAAAAAAGGTAAGGTGAAATTAACTAGAAAAAAAAGCAGAATAATAATAAGCTAATGCAGTACTAGGATCATAAAAATGATCAGAAGGAGGATAGGTTATGAAAAATTATTCTACCATATTGCGTAAACTACCGTCTACCGAAGCTAGAGAAGAAGTATTATTTCGACAAGCAGGTGACGGTTTTTTGCAAGTTGAATATGGCCACGAGCAGAGATTATATGTTCCAGATTCTTTTAGAATGTTAGCGGTTGATGGAATGATTAAAAAGAAAAAAGTGAAAGGGCTAATAGAAACAGTTCCTGGACTTAGAACAAATATGTTCCACTTTGACCCGTTGGTGCTTTCGGCAGATAAGCTGATTGATGAAATTGCAGAATGTGAAGATGAATTAAAAGCACTAGAAGATATGGTAATACCGTCTCGTGTAATTAAACTTCCAATTGCTTTTGAAGATACTGAAACAAAGAAGGCTGTTGAAAGATACACACAGCTAATTAGACCAGATGCACCAAATTGCGAAGATGGATATAATTTAGAGTACATAGCTCAGTGTAATGGTGTCACAGTTCCAGAAGTAAAAGAAAAATTAATGGGAACTGAGTGGTTTAATAGCGGATGTGGATTTTGGCCTGGCGGTGGATTTTTCTGGCCACTAGATCCAAGATGTGCACTTGTTGTTCCAAAATACAATCCACCAAGAACATGGACACCTGAGGGCTCTGTTGGCTTGGGCGGACCATGTGTATTCACATATACAACTCCAACAGGTGGAGGCTATCAACTTATGGGAAGAACTATTCCTACTTTCCAATTTGAAATGAAGCATCCACAGTTTGCGGAAACGCCTTTCCTTTATAGAAATGCAGATAGAATAAAATTCTATGAAGTTTCTGAAAAAGAAATCTTAGATATTTATGATCATGTTCATGATAAGACTGACTATAAATATGAGATTGAAGAAGGAGAAATTGTTGTTAAAGATTATATCCAATGGCTTAACTCAGATACGATTAAAAAAGAAACAGAAGAGTTCAATAAAAAAAGAGCAGAAGGAAGCGCTAGAGCACCTAAGCTATAGAACTTAGAGTTGATGATGTTGTATAAGTTTAATATCTATTTGATTTAAAATAAGGAGGCGTAAAATGCTGAAAGTAATACAAGGAGGAATCCAGGCGGTTGTGGAAGATTGGCCAGGAAGACTAGGATATTTGGGAGCTGGAATGGCTCCAGCAGGAGCAATGGATAATGTTGCTTTAGAATTTGGAAATCTTTTAGTAGGGAACCCTAATGGTGAAGCAGGAATAGAAATATCTGCGGGAATGTTCTCTGGTAAATTTGAAGAAGATGCGGTAATAGCAATTACAGGAGCTGACTTATCACCAAAAGTAAATGGCGAAGTAGTACCATTATGGGAAAGCTTCAAGGTAAAAGCTGGAGATAAGTTAAAATTTGGAACATATGGAGAAAAAGGATTCAGAGCTTACATATGTGTAGCAGGAGGAATAGATGTTCCTGTTTACTTGGGAAGCAAATCAACTTGTTCCTTTGGTGGCTATGGCGGATTTGAAGGGAGACCATTAAAGAGTGGAGATGTTTTAAGCTTTGGAAAAGCTTCAGATAAGTTAGAAGCCTTAGTTGGAAGAAAAGTTAAACCAGAAGCTATACCAGTATATGGGGAAACAGTTGAACTAAGATTAATACCTGGAATGAATGCTTGCCCTGATTATGTTAGCGAAGAAGGAATGGACTATTTATATAGCGAAAAACATAAATTTTCCGTAAATTCAAATAGATCTGCGTGCAGATTGGAACCACTTCCAGATTATTTCTTTGCAAGAAAAGATGGTGGAGCAGGTGGATCTCACCCATCAAATATAATTGACCATGCTTATAATATGCGTGGGGCAATAAATGTTACTGGGAATACTCCAGCATTGTTAATAGCGGATGGTCCTACACTAGGAGGATTTATGTGTTGTGGTAATGTTATAAATGCAGATTTATGGAAAATTGGACAAGCTGCACCAGATAGAGATTATGCAAAATTTGTATATTGTACTACTGAGGAGGCTAAAGAAGCTAGACTGGAACAAAGAAAATGGCTTTCTATGGATTCAATAATTACACCATAAAATGGAAAGTTTGCAGCCTAAACTTAGAAGGGAGAGTTTGAAATGTTAAAAATCGATGTTAATGTAGATATGGGCGAAAGCTTCGGAAGATATGTTCTTGGAAATGATGAAGAAATAATGAAGTATGTTACTTCTGCTAATGTAGCGACATGTTTTCACGCAGGAGACCCGTCTGTAATGGAACAAACAGTTAAATGGGCAAAGGAAAATAATGTTGCTGTTGGTGCACATTTAGGTTTGCCGGATAAACAAGGCTTTGGTCGTAGAGAAATGGATATTACGGCAGCCGAACTTAGAGCCGACACCCTTTATCAATTAGGGGCAATGGAAGGTGTTCTTAAGGTATATGGGATGAAAATGCAACATGTAAAAGCTCACGGAATTTTATACAGAATGGTTTCTGAAAATGAAAAATATGTAGATGCGTTCTTAAATGCAGTTAAAGATTTTGATTCCGAATTATTTATTATGATGCCATCTACATCCTTAGCATATGCCAAAGGAAAAGAAATGGGGCTTAAAGTAGTGGGAGAAGCTTTAATTGATTTATCATATGATGATGAAGGAAATTGGGTTATTGAAAGAACTAAAAAAGCTAGAAGTGCAGAAGAAGTAGCAGATAGAGCTTTGACTGTTGCTAGAGACAAAAAAATTGCTTCTATAAATGGCAAAATGATAGACATTGATGCTGTGACAGTATGCATTCATGGAGACGCACCTAATGCGATTGAAGAAGCAATAACTGTTAAGGAAGTTTTAGAAAAAAATGAAGTTGTATTGGCTAATTTATTTGAAGTGGCAAAATAGTAAGCCGAATTAAATGAGAGGAGAATTATTATGGGATATACAGTAACATCACCACTTCCAGGTTCGGTTTGGGAAGTGAAAGTAGCAGTAGGAGAAAAAGGAGAAGAGGATCAAGTTATTTTGGTGCTTGAAGCTATGAAAATGGAAAATGAAATTTATGCTGACAGTGAAGGAACAGTAAAAGAAATACTAGTAGAAAAAGGCTCAGTAGTAAAAGCAGGAGACCCGTTAGTTATTATTGAATAACCATATATACATTAGGAGGGAAAGAATATGATTGAAATGAAACCAAGAATTCCTATTGAAGTTGTAGTTGGTGTTCTAGGAGGTGTTTCCTGCCTTGTAACAATATCGGGATTAGGACTTCCTGTGTGGGCTCTATTTATTGGTTGGGCTTGGTACTTTGCCTTAGGAGCAACTCCAGATGCATTTAAAAAAATTATTCCAGCCGTATTTCCAGGAGCACTTTTAGCAGGAGCTTGCTTGTGGCTTATGGGAGTGTTGGAGGGTGTTGGATTTACAGGAATGCCTAATATGATTGCTTGTGTTACTTTAACCGTGTTCCTTTTGATGTGCGCTTTACGAATCCCTGTGTTTAGCGCAAGCCTTCCTGCTTTTAATGCATATTCAACAGTGTTTGCATTATTTGCTATAGGAGGATTTCCGGATTTGCCTATTGGTCCAATACTAAGTTGTTGTTTATGGGCTGTTATAGGAAATTTATTAGGACCAGTATTTGGTTGGCTAAGCATTGTGCTTCAGTTTCCAAAGAAAGTAGTGGTTGAAGAAAAAGAGTAAATTCAGTTGAAACCAGCTGATAAAAGATTAAAAAAATACCCTTATTGGGTATTTTTTTATGGGAGTGTGCCGAGTAAAGTACATAGCAAATCGCTAATTCATTATAAGCATATTTATTAAATACATACTCAATAAAAATATGATATACTTACTTGAGAAAGGAATTTTGGTTAGGTGAAACAAAATGAATG
>CAYJJM010000031.1:8714-9983 GCA_964370515.1 uncultured Oscillospiraceae bacterium
AAAAAGATAAAAGAAGTATTAAAAGAAAAAGTAGACCCAATTCTTGCACAACATTATGGTGGAGCAACACTAACTTCATATGAAGATGGGGTCGCATGGATAAAACTTACTGGAGCATGTGCTTCTTGCCCTTCAGCTCAAAATACTATAGAGGAGATAGTAAAAGACATAGTTATGAGTGAACTCCCAGAAGTTAAAAATGTTTGCTTGGATAATAGTGTAAGTGAAGAATTGATAGATATGGCAAAAAAAATACTAAATAAAAAAAATAAAGTATAAAATTAAAGGAAATTGTGTCAAAAGTTTGAAAAATTTAATAAATTTATGATATAATGTACTCAAGAAAAAACTAATGTATAACTGTAAAATTTGTGGAGGAGAAAAAAATGTTAATGACCGGAAAAGAATATATTGAAAGTTTAAGAAAACTTAATACTAGAGTGTATATGTTTGGCAAAGAAGTAAAAGACTGGGTAGACCATCCAATTATCAAACCTTCTATAAACTGTGTAGCCATAACATATGATCTGGCGCATGATCCAGAATACGCTGATCTTATGACAGCAAAATCAAATCTAACAGGAAAAACAGTAAATAGATTTGCGCACCTTCATCAAAGCACAGATGATTTGAGAAAAAAAGTGAAAATGCAAAGATTGTTAGGACAAAAAACTGCTTCATGTTTTCAAAGATGTGTAGGGATGGATGCGTTTAATGCGGTGTTTTCTACCACATATGAAATTGACCAAAAGTATGGAACAAAATATCACGAAAACTTTAAAAAATACTTAGAATTTATTCAAGAAAATGACTTTATTGTAGATGGTGCTATGACGGATCCAAAAGGAGATAGAGGACTTGCTCCATCTAAGCAAGCTGATCCTGATTTGTTCCTAAGAATTGTAGAAAAAAGAGAAGATGGAATAGTTGTTAGAGGCTCCAAGGCTCACCAAACTGGTTCGATTAACTCTCATGAACATATTATAATGCCAACAATGGCAATGGGAGAAGATGATAAAGACTATGCAGTATCATTTGCCTGTCCTTCAGATGCGGATGGAATATTTATGATATATGGAAGACAGTCTTGCGACACTAGAAAATTAGAAGAAGGAGCAGACATTGATTTAGGAAACAAAACATTTGGTGGTCAGGAAGCTCTTGTTGTGTTTGATGATGTGTTCATTCCAAATGATAGAATTTTCCTTTGTGGAGAACATGAATTTGCAGGAATGATGGTTGAAAGATTTGCAGGGTATCATAGACAGT
>CAYJJM010000031.1:9993-12598 GCA_964370515.1 uncultured Oscillospiraceae bacterium
TGGTGGTTGCAAAGTTGGAGTAGGCGATGTAGTTATTGGTGCGGCTGCCTTAGCTGCAGATTACAATGGTGCACAAAGAGCTTCTCATGTAAAAGATAAATTAATTGAAATGACACACCTTAACGAAACATTGTATTGTTGTGGAATTGCCTGCTCAGCAGAAGGATATGCAACAGCAGCAGGAAATTATCAAATAGATTTACTACTTGCCAATGTTTGCAAACAAAATGTTACAAGATTCCCATATGAAATCGTAAGACTTGCAGAAGACATTGCAGGTGGACTTATGGTAACAATGCCAGCAGAATCCGATTTCAAATCAGATTTAAAGGTTGGAAAAAATGGTGAAACTTTAGGAGATGTTTGCAATAAGTACTTTGCAGGCTCGCCAGCAGCAACAACTGAAGATAGAATGAGAGTTTTAAGATTTTTAGAAAACATTTGTCTAGGAGCTTCTGCAGTAGGATACAGAACAGAGTCCATGCATGGAGCAGGCTCACCTCAAGCTCAAAGAATTATGATTGCTCGTCAAGGGAATATAGAAGGCAAAAAAGAATTGGCTAAAGTAATTGCTGGAATTAAAAAATAATATAAATTTCGCATTTGCCATTGGAAAGCAGAGCAAAAAAAAAAAATTGACTGATATGGCGAAAATATCTTATTAGTAATCCGGTTTATATATACCAAAGATTATTTATGATTTATTTTAGTTGAACAATAGGTATTGAAATGAAAATAGGAATAAAGTTTTGTCGGGGTTGTAACACTAGATACGACAGAAAGAAGCTAAAACAACTGTGCATCCTATGAACAATATAATGTTG
Organism: uncultured Oscillospiraceae bacterium; assembly: GCA_964370515.1. Classification (GTDB taxonomy): domain Bacteria; phylum Bacillota; class Clostridia; order Peptostreptococcales; family Anaerovoracaceae; genus CAYJHC01. Next base: position 10,818 of record CAYJJM010000031.1, read on the forward strand.
ATGGGAATATCTACAAAATTTCTGAAGAAGAAAAAACTGAAAGTATAATAAGTAAAATAAAAGAAAATTTTTAACGGAGGATTCAAAGGTGGATTGGAAAAAACTATATCAAGAAAAATTATGTACAGCAGAAGAAGCAGTTAAAGAAATCAAATCAGATGACAGAGTAGTGTTTGCACATGCAGTAGCAGAGCCTACAGCTTTAGTTGAAGCCATGGTAGAAAATGCTGCAAACTATAGAAATGTTACAGTATCGCATATGGTTTGCCTAGGAAAAGGAGCATATAGCAAGGCAGAGTATAAAGACAATTTTAGGTTTGAGGGGTGGTTCTGTAGTGGAAACACAAGAAAATCTATTGAAGAGGGACATGGAGAGTTTGTTCCAGTATTTTTCCATGAGGTTCCTATCAATATAAGAAGAGGTATATTCCCTATAGATGTTATGATGGTTATGGTATCTCCTCCGAATGAAGAAGGATATTGTTCCATAGGAGTATCTGCTGACTATAGTTTACAAGGAATTAAGTCTGCAAAAAAAGTTTTGGTACAGGTTAATGACCAAGTTCCTTTTACAGCAGGAGAAGCATATGCACATGTTTCAGAATTTGACAAAATTGTAGAGCAAAATCAACCATTGGCAGAAATTCCTCTTCCAAAAATAGGGGAAGTTGAAGAAGCAATAGGAAAAAATTGTGCTACATTAATCGAAGATGGTTCAACACTACAATTGGGTATTGGAGCAATACCAGATGCAGTATTGGCACAATTAAAGGGAAAGAAAAATTTGGGAATACATTCGGAAATGATTTCTGATGGTGTTGTAGATCTTTATGAGGCAGGTGTTATTACAGGCACAGAAAAAGCCTTGCACCCAGGAAAAATGATAGTAACTTTCTTAATGGGAACAAAAAGACTTTATGATTTTGCAAGAGATAATGACTTTGTTGAATTATATCCGGTTGACTATGTTAATCATCCTTCGGTTATTGCAGAAAACAACAAAATGGTTTCAATTAATGCATGCCTAGAAGTTGACTTCATGGGGCAAGTTGTATCAGATTCAATAGGAACTAGACAATTTTCTGGAGTGGGTGGTCAAGTAGACTTTGTAAGAGGGGTTGCTATGGCCAAAGATGGAAAAGGTGTAGCTATAATTGCAATGCCTTCATCTGCAACTTTGAGAGATGGAAAAAAAGTTTCTAAAATAGTACCATTTATTGGGCATGGTGCGGCTGTGACTACTTCTAGATGTGATGTAGACTATATAGTAACAGAATATGGAGTGGCAAGAATGAGAGGTGTAACACTAAAAGATAGGGCAAGAGCTTTAATAAATATTGCACACCCAGACTTTAGGGAAGAACTAAAAGCAGAATTTGAAAAAAGATTTAATGCTAAATTTTAAAATATGATTATTTATAAATAAGAAAGAATAAGGAGGAAAGGAAAATGCAAGCACTAAGAGTAGTACCAAAGATTTTTTACTTTAATACTTTTAAAGAATTTAATGACGAATTCAAGTTGGGAAAAGGAGATATTCTTGTAACCAATCAATGGATGTATGATCCATATGTAAAACCATTAGGAATAGATGTTCCAGTAATCTATCAAGAAAAATATGGCAAGGGAGAACCCTCAGATGAAATGATAGATGCAATGAAAGTTGATATGGACAAGTTCGAATACGAAAGAATCGTAGCTTTTGGGGGAGGAACTATTGTAGATATATGCAAAATATTGGCACTAGACATTCCATCAAGATCCATTGAACTTTTTAGAGA
>CAYJJM010000032.1:0-4670 GCA_964370515.1 uncultured Oscillospiraceae bacterium
CTTTGCCAGGGATTAATCTAACTCTAGCAACTGAAGATTTTCTTCTACCTGTACCAATGTATTGTACTTTCTCTGCCATTGTCTTTTCTCCCTTCTACACTTTCAATACTTCTGGCTTTTGAGCTTTGTGATTGTGCTCAGGACCAGCGTAAACTTTTAACTTCTTGTACATTTGTCTTCCTAGTCTTCCTTTTGGAAGCATACCTTTGATTGAGTGTCTTATAATTTCCTCAGGTTTTTTTGCTTGAAGTTTTTCAAATGTGATTTCTTTTAATCCGCCTGGATATCCAGAATGGCTTTTGTAGATTTTTTCTTTTCTTTTTTTGCCTGTTACCTCTACTTTTTCAGCATTGATAACAATTACATAGTCCCCACAATCAACATGTGGAGTGTAAATTGGTTTGTGTTTTCCTCTAAGCACAGTTGCAATCTCTGTAGACATTCTACCAAGAGTTTTACCCTCAGCATCAACTACATACCATTTGCGCTCTACCTCTAGAGGTTTTGCCACGAATGACTTCATTGTTTCTTCTCCTTTTCCACCTACTAAGTTTTCTTCTAAACTTTTTCGGCCCTACCTACTGAAATATTATATTTTGGTCGGCAGCTTCTAAAATTAACTTTTAGCTCAGTCCCAAGGGTTCCCCCCGTTCCTAAGTGACACATTACAAATATGTCGCCTGATTATTTTATATCATTTAACTTGTTTTGTAAATAGTTTTTTGCTTTTTATCCATCTCTAAATTCAATTAGAAATTTTTTCTCTTTATCGAAATTTATCTTTCTCCATAGTTTTTGCTTTTTTATCTTTATCCAACAAACCAAAGTTTCTCTCTTTTTTCTTCTTTTTCTTTCATTTCTGCAATTTCATTTTCTAGTTCTAAAACTTTTTGCGCCTTTATTTCTTTTTCGTGTAGTATATTCATCTCTTGCATATATGCTACTTCATCATAAAGCTTCTTCATTTGCGTTATGATTTTGTCATCCCATTTGCTACTACTGGCATATCTTGCATTCACTCCAGTTGCGGTGTTTCCGCTATATAAACTTCCTGATGGTGAAAGATAATTCTCCCCTAATCCTTTTGCAACTGTCATTACATTATCCTCTTTTGTTTCATAACCAGAGGTTCCGTACCCAAACATATTATTTGGTCTAAAGTTAATAGTGCCCCAAGCACTTTCAAGAGCTGCAATACTTACCAAAAATATTGCATTAACTCCATATTTTTCTTCGGCTTCAATAAATGTATCTTCTAGTCCAACTGTTCCACCTTGTAAAAGCGGTGCCAGTTCCTCTTCTGTTACCCCACTTGGTTTTGATAAATCCATATCCCATAGCTGAGCTGTTGTATATGTTGTCACCTCATCATCAACGGCTTCCAAATCTTCCTTAGCTTCTGCTAGTTCTTTTTCTTTAGCCATAAGTTTCTCTTCAAACTCAGCAACGGCTTTTCTTTCTTCTATTATAAAACTTGTGCCAACTCCTACTACTCCTCCAACAATTGCCAAAATAAGAAGAATAGCAACTGTTCTTTTTTTGTTTTCCTTCATTGTTTCCATACTTTTTTTGTAAATTTCTTTTATCCTTTTAATCATTTTGCCTCCTATTTTTGCCATTTAAGATTTTTCTCTATTATGCTAAATACACAATAGAAGTACTTTTCGTAAACAAAAACCATTTGTGGAAGTTGTATTATATCAACCGCAAATGGCTTATTTGAATATATTATAGCATGTTTTCTCTACTTTGGCAACTCAAGCCATTTTCATTGATCCATTTATACCTTCTTAATATTTTATTCTTTGTCCTTTTTTTGCTAGGTTTTGTTCTTTATTTTTCTCCTAATTTTGCAGTTATTTCAGCTTCTTTTCCATTTCGCATTATCCTTATCTCAACATTGTCCCCTACTTCCTTTTGAGATATTACACTTTGGACATCTTCCCCAGTATTTATTGCCTCCCCATCTATACTAACTATTCTATCACCTTCTTTGATACCGCCCTTTTCCGCACCTGCGCCTTCTGCCACTGAAGCAACATACACTCCCGGCGAGTCTACACCAAAATCGTTTGCCTCTTCAAATGATTTTATATCAACCATACCTACTCCTAGGTAGGCTCCTTGCGTAATTGGTTCCCCTTCAATAATGCCTGTGGCCACTTCCTTTACTGTATCTATAGGAATGGCAAAGGCCAATCCCTCTATTTCAGTTCCTGATGTTTTTGCAACTACAATCCCAATTAGTTCTCCATTTTCATAAAAAAGCCCGCCTCCAGAATTTCCTGGGTTTATGGCAGCATCTGTTTGCAAAAGAGTCATAGTTTCCCCTTCAATTTCTATCTCTCTTTCCAGTGCTGAAATTATTCCGCTGGTTACCGATCCACCTAGTTCTCCCAAAGGGTTTCCTATTGCTATAGCCTGTTCACCTAGATTTATTTCCTCTGAATCAGCCATAACTGCTGGTGTTAAGTTTTCTTCATTTATTTTAATAACCGCCAAATCGTTTTGAGCAGAGGTTCCTACTACTATGCCCACATATGATTCTCCATTCTTGGTTGTAACCGTTACAACATTGGCTCCCTCTACCACATGGTTGTTCGTAACAATATATCCGTCCTCTCTAATAACTACGCCACTTCCTGCACCTTCTACCACCATTTCTGACATAAATTTATTATATGTTGCTGTTTCTGTTTTTATTTCAACTACGGAGTCTGCACAAACAGAAGCAACATTTTCTGCCGTCGTTCCCTCTCCATCTGATGAGGATATTGGTGAAGCTACTGTCTGAAAAAGGCTTCCCTCATTTCCTAAAAATTTTAAGGCCATAGCTCCCCCTCCGAATCCAAATATCAAAGAAACAATTGCACATAAGCTTATAATTTTTATGATTCTTTTTTTCTCTGGGTTTTTCTCTTTTATTTCTTTTTTTGTATCTTCATTATTTGAGGCTCCGTATATGTTGTCTTTGTATGTGGTTTCTACTTTTTCTGTTTCGTTTTCGTTTTTATCTTGGTTTTGTGTTTGCTCTTTTGTCATTTTTCCCCTCTCTTCCTTGCCTTTTTCTGTGTAATATTCATTTTTATTTTTCTTACATTTTTCATCATTGACCTAATTATAAATTTGGTTTGTGATATTTTTTTGAACAACTAAAAAATCACAAGGTTCAATACCTTGTGATTTTTGTTTCTTATTGTCATTTGTTATTTTATAACTATTCTATGAAAGCCCTTTTTTCCTTTTTGGACAATAGCATCCCCATCAGGAAAATCTTCCAGTGCTATTTTAGTCTTTGGATCAAGTACCTTTTTTTTGTTAAACAATAGCCCTCCTTGTTGAATAATTCTAAATCCTTCGCTATTGCTTGGAACTATTCCAATTTCTTTGATTAGATTTACTATTCCTATGCCTTCACCTTCAAATTTTTCTTTTTCAAAAGTAGTAGTAGGAACATTTTCCATTGCTCCACCACCTTCAAAAGCTGCTCTTGCTCCTTCTTGGGATTTTACAGCTTCTTCTTCACCGTGAACTAACTTGGTAACTTCAAATGCCAAAATTTCTTTGGCTTTATTAATTTCTGCACCCTCCAAAGAAGATAGCCTCTCTACTTCCTCCATTGGTAAAAATGTCAACATCCTCAAACATTTATTAACATCTGCATCTTCTACATTTCTCCAATATTGATAAAACTCATAAGGACTGGTTTTTTCTTTGTCTAACCACAAAGCTCCTTTTTGGGTTTTCCCCATTTTTACACCTTCACTAGTTGCCAAGAGTGCAAATGTCATACCAAAAACTTGCTTGCTTAGTTCTCTCCTAGTTAAATCTACTCCTCCCAAAATATTAGACCACTGATCATTTCCTCCAAATTGCATCTTTACGTCTATATCTCTAGCCATTACCATAAAGTCATATGACTGCATAAGCATATAATTAAATTCTAAGAAGGAAAGGCCTCTCTCTAACCTTTGTTTGAAGGCTTCTGCCCTAAGCATATTGTTCACACTAAAATGTCTTCCTATATCTCTTATAAACTCAATATAGTTTAATGGCATCAACCAAGATGCATTGTTTACGCATATTGCCTTGCCATCTTCAACTTTTTTGTTTCCTTTTCCTCCTTGATAAAAATACTCGTCATCAAAATCCAAAAATTTATCAAACAATTTTTTGAAGGCTGCGCAATTTTCATCGATTGTTTCAGGAGTCATCATAGTACGCATGTCCGTTCTACCTGAAGGGTCACCTACCATTCCTGTCCCCCCTCCAATCAGCACTACAGGGGTATGCCCAAATTTCTGCATATACATCATAATTATGACTTGCATAAAATGACCTACATGAAGGCAGTCTGCCGTCGGGTCAAATCCAATATAGAATTTTATTTTTTCTTTCCCCAAAAGTTCTCTTATTTCTTCTTCATGAGTTGTTTGTTCTATAAAGCCTCTTTCTTTTAGAACATCAAATACATTTTCGTGTTTGCTCACATCATCTCTTATTAAATTCATACTCTTTCCTTACTATTTAATATTTTTCCATCTTTCTTCTTTGGCTCCAGTTGTTTCCATTCCCAATCTATCTTCTGTTTTTTCTAATTCATTCCAAAGTTTTTCTGGTAAACTTTCTCCAAAGGTTTCATAATAGTCTCTAATACTTTTCATTTCTTC
>CAYJJM010000032.1:4680-11946 GCA_964370515.1 uncultured Oscillospiraceae bacterium
CAATCCAAAGGTTTTTATCTACTGTCAATATTTCTTTTAATTTTTCTTCTGTCATATCGCATTGATTAATGTCTACATCTTCAACAAAAGGAATTTTGCCAATAGGGGTCTTAATAGCATCAAAGCCATCACGGCATCTAGCCAGTATCCATTCTAACACTCTTAGGTTTTCGCCAAATCCAGGCCATATAAAATTCCCTTCGTCATCAGTTCTAAACCAATTCACATTAAATATCTTAGGTTTATGTTCGATTTTCTTACCCATATTTAGCCAGTGCTGCCAATAGTCACCCATATTATAACCACAGAAAGGAAGCATTGCCATTGGATCTTTTCTAACAACTCCTACAGCGCCTTCTTTTGCTGCTGTAGTTTCAGATGCCATTATTGAACCAACAAATACTCCGTGTTCCCAGTCTCTTGACTGATAAACAAGTGGTGCCGTTTTGGCTCTTCTACCTCCAAATATTATTGCAGATATAGGAACTCCTTTGTCGCTATTAAATTCTGTAGACAATACTGGACAGTTTTCAGCAGGGGCAGTAAATCTTGCGTTTGGATGCGCTCCCGGAGTTCCCGCAGAGCTATCCCACTTATCTCCCTTCCAGTCCAAAGCATTTTGTGGCGGATTCTTATCCAAGCCTTCCCACCATACAGTATTGTCATCTAAATTCAAGGCTACATTTGTAAAAATTGTATTTCTTTCCATTGTCTTTAATGCATTTGGATTTGATTTCTTGCCTGTTCCTGGGGCAACTCCAAAAAATCCGTTTTCAGGATTTGTAGCCCAAAGTCTTCCATCTTGTCCCACTCTAAGCCATGCAATATCATCTCCCACACAGTAAATCTTCCACCCGGCCTTTTGATAAAGTTCTGGCGCAATAAGCATTGCCAAGTTTGTTTTCCCGCAAGCTGACGGAAATGCTGCTGCAACATATCTTATTTCACCCCTTGGGTTTTCAATTCCCAGTATAAGCATATGTTCTGCTAGCCATCCTTCTTCCTTTGCTTGATATGACGCAATTCTAAGTGCCAAACATTTCTTACCTAGAAGTACATTTCCGCCATATCCAGAGTTAATTGACATAATGCAATTATCTTCTGGGAAATGTACAATGTATCTTTCTTCAGGGTCTAATTTTGCTTTTGCATGCCAGCATTTAGTAAATTCTGTGGAAGTTCCAAGTGCTGCTAATGCTTCATTTCCTATTCTAGTCATTATCGCCATGCTCAGCACTACATATATTGAATCTGTAATTTCTACTCCATATTTGGCAAAAGCAGAGCCTGGCGTTCCCATAGTAAATGGAACTACATACATTTCTCTATCTTTCATAGAGCCTTTATATAGTTTCTTCATCTTTGAATACATTTCTTCTGGGTCTACCCAGTTATTGGTTGGGCCTGCATCTTCTTTTTTCTTTGAACAAATAAATGTTCTGTCTTCAACTCTTGCAACATCCTTCACATCGCTCCTATGCAGATAGCACCCTGGCATTTTTTCTTGATTTAGTTGATGCAAAATCCCTAAGTCACAAGCTTCTTTTCTTAATGCATTAAGCTGTTCTTCTTCTCCTGTAATCCATATAACCGCCTTTGGTTCAGTAACACTTACAACTTCACTTACCCACTCTAAAACATGTTTGTTATTTGTTAGCGCATTGGTCATAAAAATATTTTTATCCATTTTTTTTCCTTCCTTTAAATCTTGTCATACCATAAAATTCTATAAAAATTTCCTATATTTCTAATACAACTTTATTTTGTTCCATAAAGTCTATCGCCTGCATCTCCTAGCCCTGGGACTATATAAGCATGTTCGTTTAAACAATCGTCTAAAGCTGCTACATAAATATTTACATCTGGATGAGCTTTTTTTAGAACTTCTACACCTTCTGGTGCTGCTATAAGGCACATAAAGCTTATTTTTTCTCCGCCTCTTTCTTTTATGAAATCTATGGCCGCAACAGCACTTCCTCCCGTTGCAAGCATTGGATCAACAACAAATATTTCTCTTTTTTCTATATCATTTGGTAGTTTGCAATAGTATTCAACAGGATCATGAGTTTCAGGATCCCTATACAATCCAACATGTCCAACTTTTGCATTTGGAACTAATGCAAGCATTCCATCTACCATTCCAAGACCAGCTCTCAAAATTGGAACAATAGCAATGTCTTCGCCCTTAAGCACATTCTTTTTTGTTTTAGTAAGTGGCGTTTCTATTTCTACTTCCTCAAGTTCAAGATGCCTAGTTGCCTCATACCCCATAAGCATTCCTATTTCTTTCACAAGTTCTCTAAAGTCTTTTACGCTGGTGTCTGTTTTTCTTATCATAGCTGTCTTGTGTTGAATTAATGGGTGATCAAATACATATACTTTGCTCATATTCTTCTCCTATTCTAATCTTTTCTTTAATAACTATAGCTAATTTTTATTTTTAAATCATGTAACTGATTTCTTAACATTTCCGAGAGACATATGGTTTACATTTCGTCTAACATGTCCACTCTTCTCTGGTGCCTTTCTCCTTCAAAGTCTGTTCCTATCCATATTTTCACTATCTTTGTAGCCATTTCTTGTGAGGTAATTCTCCCTCCCAAGGCAAGAATATTTGAGTCATTGTGTTTCCTTGTCATTTCTGCCATATATTCGTCTGTGCATAATGCACATCTTATTCCCTTTGTTTTGTTAGCCGCAATAGAGATTCCTATTCCTGTGCCACATATTACAATACCTCTGTCTGCTTCTCCTCTTGCTACCGCATTGGCACACTTAGCACCAAAAATTGGATAGTCCACCGACTCTTCTGAATCTGTCCCTAAGTCTATTATCTCTATCCTGTGACAATTTCCTTCACCACAAACAGTTTTTTCAAAAGTTAGGTACTCTTTTAAATATTCCTTAAGTTTATACCCTCCGTGGTCACTTGCAATGGCTATCTTCATTTTCTCTCCTCTTAATATTTTTTGTTTGCTTATGTTTCTATGGTCCTATGAGTTTAAATGTTTATAGATTCTTAATAGTCTTTTGTTTTTTTCTAACTCTGCACCTTTGGTTCTTTACACTTTTACACTTTTACACTTTTACAACATTGTATCCTGCAGCCTTCATCATTCTATTCATTACTGCAAATCCGATTCCATCAATATCGCTTAAAGCACCCGCCAAAATTAGGTCAACGCCCTCTTTATCAAGGTTTCGAAGTTCTGAAAAAAATTTGTTTGCTGCTTCAACAAATGCCTTTTCTTCAAACAGAATTACTCCAACTTTATTTCCTAGCCTCTCATTTAAAACTTTCAGCCTTTCTATTTCATTTTTCACCTTTTCTCTTTGTCCTTCAACAACAAGCATATCTGCTTTGGGTGCATAATGTTTATATTTCATTCCTGGAGATTTAGGCACAAAAGCATTTTGATAATGGCTTCTGTGGCTTTGTTCTACCTCCCCAAAAGTAAAGTCTTCTTCATATTCTAGTTCCTCTGAAGTCTCCTCTGATTGGGGGCGCTCCCCCTTGCTCTTCTCCAACAAGCTAGGATGCAAAACTACTTTTTTCTTGGTAGCCACACTAATATCAGCCCCTGTTATTATTCCAGGCCGCAAAATTGTTAAAACATCTCCTGTCACATCTAGAACTGTTGACTCTATTCCTACTCTACAATCATCTCCAATAACAATGCCATCAATAATTCCTTGTAAGTCATCAACTACATGTTGCCCCTTTGTGGGACTTGGTTTTCCTGATAAATTTGCACTTGGTGCGGCCACTGGACATCCAGCCTTATTAATTAATTCTAAGGCTATAGCATTATCCGGCATCCTCACCGCCACGGTATCTAGCCCCCCGGTAGTTTCCTTTGGAACTATATCCTTTTTCTTAACTACCAAAGTTAATGGTCCTGGCCAAAATTGTTCAATCAAAGTTACAATTGTAGGAGAAAGCATTGGCGTTACAGCCCCAATATCACTTGCCCTAGAAATGTGAACTATCATTGGATTATCGGAAGGTCTTCCCTTGGCCTTATACACCTTCTTAACAGCCTTACTATCCAAAGCATTAGCACCTAAACCATAAACGGTTTCTGTTGGGAATGCCACTAATCCGCCTTCTCTTATTATTGCGGCTGCATCCTCTATAACTTCTTGGTCTATTTTTTCTGCCAAGGTCTTTATATCTTTAATTTTAAAAATTTTTGTGTTTTTTTCTTGCATTTTTCTTCCAACTTGAATTAAAAGTTTTTCATCTTTTCCGCTTGATCCATTGTTATTAAACCATCAATTATTTCGTCCATATCTCCATCCAAAAAGGTTTCTAGTCTATATATTGTAGCCCCTGTTCTGTGTTCTGAAATTCTTCCCTGTTGAAAATTATATGTTCTTATTCTTTCGCTTCTATCTCCTGATCCTACTTGGCTTTTTCTTTGGTCTGCAATTTCTTTATTTTGTTCTTGTAGCTTCATATCATAAAGTCTTGCTCGCAAAACTTTAAATGCCTTATCCTTATTTTTTATTTGTGATTTTTCATCTTGGCATGTAACTACAACCCCTGTAGGCTCATGGGTAAGTCTAACAGCAGAGTCGGTGGTGTTTACACTTTGTCCTCCATTTCCAGAAGATCTATATACATCTACTCTTACATCGCTAGGATTTATTTCTATTTCAACATCATCTACCTCTGGAAGCACTGCTACTGTTGCCGCAGAAGTATGTACTCTTCCGCTTGATTCAGTTTCTGGTACTCTTTGTACTCTATGAGTCCCACTTTCATACTTTAGCCTAGAGTAAGCACCATTTCCTTTTATAAGCATAACCGCTTCTTTGATGCCACCAATACCTGTATCATTTATTTCTAGCATTTCAAATTTCCAACCATGCCGCTCTGCATATCTTGAATACATTCTAAGAAGATCGCTACCAAAAAGGGCAGCCTCATCTCCACCAGTTCCTGCTCTTACTTCAAGAATAACATTTTTGCTATCATTTGGATCTTTTGGCAATAAAAGAATTTTTAATTCTGCTTCTAGTGGTTCTACTTTTTTCTCCAATTCGGAAAGTTCCTCTTTCCCCATTTCCCAAAGTTCTTTATCTAAACCGCTTTCATCTAACATTTCTTTTGTTGCAATTATATCTTCTTTTACTTTTTTGTATTCTTTGTATTTGTTTACAATAGGTTCCATCTCGCCCATTTCTTTTACATGTTTTTGCCAAACTTCTTGATCTGCAATAATTTCAGGGTCTGAAACCTTTAAAGAAAGTTCTTCATATTTATCTGTAATAAAATCTAATTTGTCAAACATTTTTGCTCCTTTTTTATCAAAATTTTTTCTTTTCTAACTTAATATTATATCACAAATTTTTGTCATAAGTAAGCCCGCCTCTCTCTTTTTATTTTTCCTTTTTATTTCCTCTTTAAATTTCAATGTTTTCGGTTTTTATAAACTTCATACTTCTTTGGGCTTTATCTTTTGTTCTTATTTTTTTCTCTGCCTACTAATAGAGCTTAAACAAAAAGGGCTACTAACAATAGCAACCCTTAATTTTATTAAACTGGACTGTTTTTTCTTTTTAGCGCACCAATTAAAAACAATATTGGCAGTGCTGCGATGAATAAGATCGTTTCTATACCCGCATCTACAAGCCTCTCATTACCTTCAATGATTCCTAAAATTATCGTAATCGGTAGTAATGCTAACATTATTATTGACAGCATGACTAATGCGCCTGCCTTTTCTTTTTTTGCACACCACACAATTCCTAGTATTCCCATTGTAAGCATAAGACCCCCTAGTACAATATTAGCTACTGTAAGATAAGTCTCGTACCACAGCGATAAACTAAAATCTAGTTCCTCTAAACTTCCTATTAACGTAAGAGCACCAACGACAACACTAATGATTCCTACTACTTTTAGCATCTTTCTTCCTGGCATATTATTTTTGTCTGTTTGGGTACCTCCAACCACTTCAGGCTGCCTTTCTTCCACAGGTTTATTTGCAATCACTAGAGTTTCCTTTTCTATGTTTACTGCTGGTGCCGCTGTAACATTTTTTTCTTCTTGTTTTGCCTCATTAGGTGTTATTAATGGTTGTTTCGCCCCACATTGACCACAAAACAAATCTGCCTTTTCTATTTCTTTTCCACAATTAGTGCAATACATTTTTGTTCCCCCTTGAAATTTGTTTTTTTATATGTTTTATACTTCTTTGTTTCCTTTTTTAATTCGTAAGTGGCAACACCATAGGTTTTGAGCAAGCCTCTAAAATGCACCTGTACACCTTTGCAAGGCTAAATATATAATTCCGTTCTAGGCACACAACAAAAAGGACTACCAACTATTAGCAACCCTTTTCTTAAGACTAACTATTTTTCAATTTAATTGCTCCAATCAACAATAGTATTGGCAGCACTGCATTTAAGATAATGTTGAATAGTCCTATTACTGCGACTAATGTTTCTCCTGTTACTATACCCATTATAAGTGCACTAGGCGTCCAAGATAGTAGTAGTATTGAAAGCACAATTATAATCTTAGCTTTCTCTTTCTTTGTATAATTGCAAATACCAAATATTCCAGAAAACAGCATAAGGCCTCCTGCAAGAATATTGGCTATTACTAAATATGTGGCATACCATATAGGCAATCCCATTTTTATAACTGATAGCTGTGCAGCCCAAAAGTTAGAAAGGTCGGATAGCCCTCCTAACAAGGAAAGTCCTCCAAAAATAATAAGCAATATCCCCACAACCTTTATCATTTTTCTTTTCTTTTTTTGAGGAGCGTAAATTTGTGCCTTTGCATTTTCTTCCGCCTTTTGTATTTCTACCTGTTCAACCTCTGCTTTCTGTGCTATTTTTTCTATATCATTTGCTATCTTTTCAATAGAAGGTTCTTGTTTTGCTTCTACTTCTTGTTTTGCTCCACATTGCATACAAAAAAGTACATTTTCGGCTAATTCTTTGCCACAATTATTACATTTCATTTTCTTATCTCCCTTACTTGTCTTCCTCGGCACGATTAGATTATTCCCGCCTAGTTCATATTTCCCCTTCCAGCACATTTTATGTCACTGCCTTTGACTATATGTTTTAAAAATATTACAAAAATGCCCGCATAATATGCAGGCATTTGGTTTAGTCCATTTTGTATTTTGTCTTGAACTTTTCAACTCGCCCACCTCTGTGAGAGAATTTTTGTTGGCCTGTAAAGAACGGATGGCACGATGAACAAATTTCAAGTCTTATTCCTTCACCTAAAGATTTTGTTTC
>CAYJJM010000033.1:0-11543 GCA_964370515.1 uncultured Oscillospiraceae bacterium
TTTATCTTTCTCATGTAATTAAAGAGTCTACAGGCCTTAGTTTCCAAGGACTACTTAACTTTATTAGAGTTGAAGAGTCGGAAAAATTTTTACTGGGTACAAACAAGAAGATGGGAACTATTGCTGAGGAATGTGGATTTTCCGCATTAAGATATTTTGTCAAACATTTTGAACAGTGGTTTGGGATGCCGCCAGCTGAATATAGAGAAAAATATTCAGGAAAAACAAGTAACAGAAAATCTCGAGCTATAATGGAAATGGCCACTGTAGCTGAAATAGAAGAAGCAATTAAACCTTATGTTAATAGTAGTTACGGACTTGACAAAGAAAATAAACCACTTGAATCTGTATGGCTAGAAATAACAGGAAAGGAAAGTCCGCTTGGGGAAGAAAAAGAAATTCCGCTGATAGCGAACTTTGAGAAAGGAAGAAATTTAAGCTTATATAAACCCTTTCAAATGTTCAAAGTTATTGGAGAAAAAATTATAGCTGCAGGAGAAAACTATGTTGTATCTAAAAACATAGGCAAAAATGGAAAAGCATCCTATAGTTTTTTGATTAGCTACGGAAATGTGGGATTAATTAAAAAATTTATGGAATCCAAATCCTATGGTGAGGCAGAGGCAATTATTAGAAACGAAATGTATAACAAAGAATTCTTGATCAAATTCAAGGAATTAAATGGTAATTTGGAACTTGTAAAATATAGAATAACGGAGAGATCAATTTTAGAGAATATGAAACAAATAAAAGACGACAAATCATATGAGAATGGCAGAGAAAGGCTTCTCGCTGCTATGAAAGAATATCCCAAAGTAACTTATGAAAAGTTGCCTGCTAATGAAAATTTGCTTGTTAGGTCAGTGCTTTCCTCAATGGAAGTAGAATTGATTTTGGTAGATGAAGTATAATTTGTAGTAATAGATAAAGTTTAATTTGCAACATATCTGTCTATCAAAGAAAAGAAAATACCTGCCTGTCACGAGCCTTGAAATATTAATGAAATACATTTTACAAAAAAATACTTTTATGTAAAAACAACACTTTGTCATCATTTTGAAATACTAAAATTAACAAAGAGCAAATAAATAAGTTTTTCAAGCAAACCCATTATTGAAAAACCCACATATGTTGGTAGAATTGTACTATAGAAGTTGAGCAAGGCAACAAAGTAATGATTAATCAGTTCAATTTAAGAAACGATAAAATTATAGTTATAAAAAGTATTTCTTAAAAATCATGATAGGAGGAAAACATGAGACTACTAATTATAGGATCGGGCGGAGTTGGAAACTCGGCAGCAAAAATTATCAAAAGAGCAGGAGAAGGCGGAATGTGGGCAGAAAAAGTTGTCCTTTCTGACTTTAACGAAGAAAGAGCAAAAGCAGCAGCGGCAGCTTGCAAAGATGACAGATTTGTAGGGGAATTTATAAATGCTAGAGAAGCTGACAGCATTAAAGAGTTGGTTAAAAAGCATGATATAACATTCGTACTTAATGCTTGCGACCCAACATTTAATGAAAATATCTTTGACACTTGCTATGAACTAGGTATTGGATACATTGATTGTGCAATGACACTTTCCAAAGTTCATCCAACTGATCCGTACAACAAAACTCACATTAAACTAGGTGACTACCAATATGCAAAAGATGAAGATTGGAAGAAAAAAGGAATCTTGGCAATAGCTGGCTCTGGGGTTGAACCAGGAATGGCTAATGTTTATGCTAAATATGCAGAAAAATATTTATTTGATGAGGTTCATGAAGTAAATGTAAGAGACGGAGACAATTACGGTGGAGACGATGTAGGTTATTTCGGATTTTCAGTATGGACAACAATTGAAGAATGTCTTAACCCTCCAGTAGTTTGGGAAAAGGACAAAGGTTGGTTTACAACTGAAAACTTCTCAGAAGCAGAAATGTTTGACTTCCCAGGCGGAATAGGTGAAGTTGAAGTAATAAATGTAGAACACGAAGAAGTTCTTATGGTTCCAAGACATGTAGATTGCCAAAGAGTAACTTTCAAATATGGTGTACCTAAAGAACTTAGAGACATATTGCTTAACCTAAGAGAAATGGGAATGGCAGAAGCTTGGGAAAAAATAAAGGTAGGAAAAGAAGAAATTGCACCGAGAGACTTCTTGGTTAAAGTAATTCCAGATCCAACTGAAGCTACTTTGAGAATGACAGGAAAAGGTTGTGCGGGAACTTGGGTAACAGGAATCAAAGATGGAAAAAAAAGATCTGTTTACTTATATCAAATTGCAGACAACCAAGAATGTGTTGCTAAATATGGAACTAATGCAGTAGTTGCACAAACAGCATTTAACCCAGTAATAATGATGGAACTTGTTGCTACAGGCAAATGGACAGGAAGTGGCGTTTGCAACCCTGAACAATTTGAACCTAAGTATTTCGTAGAATTAATGGCTAAATATGAATTCCCAGGAGCTATGAAAGAAATGGATTCAGAGTATGCAGACAGCTTAAATGAAGAGAATTTATTAGCTGTTCAAAATAATATTTAAAATACCAAAATATTATATTAGTTAACAAGGTGAAATAGGCTTTGTGGCAAATATTGAACTAGAGAAAGAAAATAGGAATGCATAAATATGTGTTCCTATTTTGTGTCGTAGATGTCAGCGATGTCAGCAGATGCCAACAGATATCAAAAAAACATTCCGTATTTCTTGAAATGTATTTGTTAAGTGTTATTTAAAATTTATGTTAGAATAAATTTATGTTAGAATTAAGCTTAATTTTGTTATAATCTCGCCCGAATTTTATAAGCAAGCAACTTGAGTTTGAGAGTTTGGGAAGAATATATCTCATGGTGAAATTATAAGTGTTAGAAAGCTGTTGGGGCTTGAAATTATCGGCAAAGACGGGGGCACACAGCATATAATGAAAAGTAAGAAGGGAGAAAGATATGAAAATAAAAGACTTCGGTGTAGAAATTTGGATGAACCTTTATGAAAATAATTGTGACTATAACTTGGCAGAGACCTGCGTGGAGTCTCTAACTGTAGGAGAAGTTTTGGAACTTGCAGGAAAAGAAGATAGCTTCTATGAAGAATTAAAAAATTTAAAACTAACCTATGGAGAGATTGAAGGATCAGTAAGATTAAGAAAGGCTATTTCCACTTTATATAAATCCGCTCCAGCAGAAGAGAAAATTACTGTTACACATGGGGCAATTGGGGCGAACTCATTAAGCATAATGACTATAGTTGAACCTGGAGATAAGGTGATTTCAGTTCTGCCTACTTATCAGCAACACTATTCTATTCCGGAATCTATTGGAGCAGATGTTAATATATTAAGGCTAACAGAAGAGAATAATTGGCTACCGGATTTGGAAGAACTTAAGGAAATGGCAACTAAAGAGACTAAACTGATTTGTATTAATAATCCAAATAATCCATCAGGCTCAGTTATGGAAGAAGATTTTTTGAAGAAAATTGTAGAGATTGCAAAAGATTGCAATGCATATCTTTTGTGTGACGAAGCATATAGAGGATTAACCCACTTTGGAGATAGTAGTTTTACTGCCTCCGTAGTTGACTTGTATGAAAAAGGCATAAGTACAGCAAGTATGTCTAAAACTTTTTCGGCAGCTGGATTAAGATTAGGCTGGATTGTAGGACCAGAAGAGTTTATAGAAAGAGTAAGTCGCCAGAGAGATTACCATATTATAAGCGTGGGAATGATTGATGACTATATAGCTACAATGATACTTGAAAACAAAGACAAGGTGATTGAGAGAAATCTAAAAATAGTTAGAAATAATGCAAAGATGTTAGCTGATTGGGTAGAAAAAGAGCCCTTAATTAGCTACATTCTTCCAAAAGGCGGGACTACAGCATTTTTGAAATACCATAATATAGATATGAACTCTAGGGATTTTTGTCTCAAATTATTAGAAGAAACAGGGGTGATGATACTTCCAGGTTCGGCATTGGATGTTGAAGGATATCTAAGACTTGGATATTGCAATACTCCGAAGGTGATCGAAGATGGTTTGGCTAAGTTCTCAGAGTTTTTGAAACAATTTAAATAACTAATTAACTGACTCATACCTTCGATGAATACGCAATCTGAATCAATCATTCGGGGGATAATTTTGATAGACGATTTACTAAACACCAAGTGAAAGGATGCTAGATGACATTTAATTATGAAGATGTAAAAACTGCTCATGAAAGAATTTCCGATATTGTAAGAAAAACACCTTTGGAGGAATCATACTTTCTCGGAGACGAAAACAGAAAATACTTTTTCAAACTGGAGTCTACCCAGAGGGCTAAGAGTTTCAAAATAAGAGGTGCGGTCAATAAAATGATGTCGCTTTCTGAAAAAGAAAAAGAAAAGGGTGTAGCTACAATCTCATCTGGCAATCATGGCAGCTCTGTAAGCTATGCAGCAACTTTATTAGGAATCAAAAATATTGTTGTGATAGTGCCAAGGACAACACCCCAAAGCAAGGTTGATAAGATAAAGTATTTTGGTGGTCAGGTTACCCTGATTGGTCAAAACTATGATGAAGCACATAGTATGGGGATGGAATACATTAAAGATATGGGATTGACTTATATTGATCCTTACGATAAAGATCCTCTTGTATATGCAGGGCAAGGGACGGTAGCAATAGAAATACTGCAAGAAAAGCCGGAGATTGACACTATTGTAGTACCAGTAGGTGGTGGAGGAATACTAACAGGAATTGGAGTGGCGGTAAAAGCAATTAACCCCAAAATTCGAGTTATCGGGGTGCAAACGGAAGCTTGCCCAGCACTGATTAAATCATACGAAGATGGTATTGGCTACTGGGAATACCCAACGAAGGAATCCTTATGTGATTGTCTTGTGGGAGGTATAGGAAAACTTTGCTATGCAATGGCCAAAGACTATGTCGATGATATAATTGAAGTTAGTGAGGAAACCATAGGAAGAGCAACGGCATTTTTGGCGAAAGAAGAAAAATACATTGCTGAAGCTGGAAGTTGTGTAACTATTGCGGCGGTAATGGATTATAGGGAAAGGGTTGGTGGCAAGAACATTGCCCTAGTTATTACCGGCGGAAATATAGACGGGGATTTATTAGCTGAACTTTTGGAGAAATACTAAAACTACCTCTTTTGTCAAAAACTCTGAGGAAAGGGGCGAATCGTAATTTTACGAAAGCCCCTTTTTAAATTTTAAATTTCCATATGTAAAACTAGCTACTCAAATATTTCTGCAGCTTCTTCCATTATTTTTGGAATCGGAAGTTGCTGAGGGCATTTGATTATACATTTGCCACAGTAGGTACACATGGAACCTCTTTGTTTGTCAGGTATCCACAGACTATAATCAGACTTTATTTTAGGAGAATGATGAAATAACTCCCAGTCATTTCTGTATTGAATTACTGCAGGTATGTTTACTTTGAAAGGACATGGCATGCAATAGTTGCAACCAGTACATGAATATTTAATAAGTTTGTTGTACTCTTCGGACACTTTGCTGATAATTTCTAATTCCTTAAAAGTAAGACTGTTTGCCTTAGCTCTGTTTAGAATTTCAATATTTTCTAGCATTTGTTCTTCAGAGTTAACCCCGCAAAGAATGGTTAAAACAGAATCAAAGTTGGCAACCCAACTTAAAGCCCAATCTACAGGTTTCCTTTGACTCGAAGCAGAGGCCCAATAGCTTTCTACAGAAGGAGGGAGTTTATCTACCAACTTACCGCCTTTTACGGGCTCCATTATTATTGCAGGTATATTTTTCATTTGTGCATATTCAAGTCCTGCAACTCCCGCCTGATATTCCATGTCCATGAAATTAAGCTGAATTTGACAAAAATCCCAAGGGTGTGAATCGATTATCTCTTTAAAGAAACTTAGTTCATCATGAAAGGAAAATCCTAAGTTCTTTATCTTGCCTTCTTTTTTGAGTTGCATTAAAAAGTCTAAGCAATTAAATTTTTGAGCGATTCCCCAAGTAGCGTTGGTAATGTTATGAACTAAATAGAAATCAAAATAATCAGTTTGACAGTTTTCTAGTTGCTTATAAAAAATTTCTTTCATTTCTTCTTCGTTTTTTGCTAACCAAACAGGCATTTTATCAGCAAGAAAAACTTTCTCTCTATATCCGTCCTGCAAAGCTTTCCCCACGACTTTTTCAGCTCCAAAGTTATGGTACATGTATGCTGTATCTACATAATTGACACCCTTGTCTATTCCTAAGCGAATCATTTTTATGGCTTTTTTCTCGTTCAAAGAACCATCGTCATGGGTTGGCATTCTCATTGTACCAAGGCCAAATAAAGTTATGTCATCACCTGTTTTTTCAAATTTTCTATATTGCATAGCACTCTCCTTTTGTCAAAAAAATAAAAGAACTGATTTATAATTAGAAAGCTAATATAAATTTGCTATCTGCCATTGTGAAGTAATCCCAAGCAATGAAAAATTGCTGGGCACTAAGGGCAGAGCATATAATCCTATAAATAATCCAAATTAAGTTCACTAAGGATTACTTACATTATACAATTTTTGAATAATAAAGGCAAAGGTGATGAAGTGGAAAAAAATGGGTTGAACCGCGAAAAAATGGGTAATATAAACTAACATGGTGTAGTGAAATTAAATAATATATTGGATTTGTGTAATATATTATTTATATAGTTCATATAAATAATATAAAACATTCACAAGACTGACAATAGTAAATATTTACAAAAATGATATAATGAATGCAAAGAAGGTGGAAAAAATGGAAAAACTTGCAATGGACAAAAAGTTAGATAAATATATTGAAGAAGCATTGTTTTACTATGATCTTACAGGCTTAGCTGTTTCTGTAGGAAGAGGAGATTATATTTACAGAAAATCAGTAGGCTATGGAGACTTTGAAAAAAAAGAAAAACTAAAAGGCGATGAGTTTTTTCACCTAGCTTCCGTTTCCAAAACATTTGTTGCAATGAGTATTATGAAATTAGTAGAAGAATCAAAAATTACTTTGGAAACTCGGCTTATAGATGTACTTCCTTGGATAAAAATAAAGGATGAAAGGCTTAATAGTATTACAATAAAAAACCTCTTGACTCATACGGCTGGCCTTGGGGATGTTGAAGACTATGGCTGGGCAAGGCCAAGGTTTGATGATAAAGCATTATCAGACTATGTAAAATCCAAAGAAGTTACTGAATCAAGACTGATTTGGGCACCGGAAGAAAACAAATTTAAATATAGTAATATAGGCTACGAGATTCTAGGAGTAATTATTAAAGAAATTTCAGGAATTAGTTTTGAAGAATATATAAAAGAGAATTTTTTTGTTCCCCTTGAAATGAACAACTCAACTTTTTTAACTTTTGAAAGAGGAATTGAGATATTGAAGAAAGAAGCTGAGCATTATACTTTAGAAGAAGCTTTAGGGTTGGAATTGCTAAAAAAGGCCGGAGGGGCTATGCCTCACTACAAGGATGAGGAAAATCACATACATTTGGAAAAGCAATATCCATATAATAGGGAACATGGACCGAGCTCTACTTTGACATCAGATTTATATGATATAGAAAAATGGGCAAGGGCTATAATGAGTAAGACCTTGATTGATGATGAGCTTTACAATGAAATTTGGACAGGCCAAACAATTGTCCCAAATAACGGAGAAGAAATGGGATTAGGTTGGTTTATTCGCAAACAAAAGGAATTAACTTTTTTTGGACATGAAGGAAATGACGATGGATTTAGAGCAAGTTTTTGGATTTGCCCAGAGAAAGAAGCTTTTGTAACAGTTATGTCAAACATATCTAAGGCTCCTGTTAAAAAAATTAGCAAAGGAGTATTTGAGGTAATATGTTGGAATTAATTAAAGGCGGAATTTCTTCAAAAGAAGATTCCGTGAAAAAATTTAAAAAGGGCAAGATGACAAACACTCGACTTATGGGAGCCGTATATGTCTATGCCTGTTGGGAAGTTGAAGGCTGGGAGGATGTAAATGTTTTGCATCAATTTTTCCATATAGATACAGAAGAGTATGGGATAGAGTCTTATTATTCACTGTGGGAAGATGATGAAGATGAGATTATGAACCTAGAAGCCGAAGTGTCTGGATTTTTGGGCGGAGATTTTATATCCATAAATGAAAGAGAACTAATATATACAATTAAAAAAGCTGTAGAACTTAACAAAGAAAGCAAAACTCCTATAGAAGGAAGTGTGCAAGAACTTTTCTTTATGTTAGATAGAGAATATCCAAACATTGATGAAAAGAAATTAATAAGAAAGCAATCGGAAGAAATATATTCAGAAAACCAACTAATAAATTATTTTGTTATGAGGTGCTTGGGAAAAGATTTCAAAGTTGCCGAAACGCTTTATGAAGGGGAATTTCCTATAGAACTATTTAAAGATATTCCTATTACTACCATGCAAAGAAATAGAGTAATATCTTTAGATGAAGAGGGGCGAGTATATAGATGTGAAACCTTAGGTGACGCTAGAGCTGGCTACAAGATGTATAATTTTTTAATTGAAATTTCAGACTTGAAAGTTGTAAATATAGAAATAATAGGAGAAATGAAGGTGACTTCTGTAGAAGCAGCCTTTATACTAACTAGCCAGGAATATATTGTTGCTTACAGACTAAAGGAAACGGAAGAGTCTTTGAAGGTGGATGTGCCAATTTCTTTTAGAAGAACGGTAAATAGATATCTTAATGGAACCTTGATTGTGTTTTACTCTGAACACAATGACCATGTTGCAAATGAAATATTTAATATCAGAGATGATATGTTGGGTGGGATTCTTATTTCCCATCAATATGAATTAGTGGTTTCAGCTCCAACAAAAGAAATGGCCGATGCTTTTGCATCGGTAGCAAGCTGTATAGGGGAAGAAAATGTTATTGGTACAGAGAAATATCATTTAAACAGATCTATAATGCTAGATTTTGCCCAATCTGAAGGATATTTTTTTGCTGATTATTTGGAAGAATGGGAAGAGTTGTGATATAATATGTATCAACAGGATTATCACAAAAAAATGGAGGAGAGAAATGTCAGAGAACAAAGAACAAATAGATGTTATGACACTAGAATTCGATGATGGCGAAGAAGTGGAATGTGAAGTTATTGGAATTTTTGATTTTGAAAATGAAGAATTTATCGCATTAGCACCAGATGATGGTAGCGGTGATGTGTACATATATCAATACAAAGATATGGGCGAAGATTTTGAAATTGAAGAAATCGAAGATGACGAAAAATATGAAGCAGTAGCAAGAGAATTCGAAAGTTTGCTTGAAGAGGAAATTGAAGAATAAAAGCGAACGACTAACAATTAACAATTTATAAACATTAAAAGAAAAAGCTATGATTTTATTCGTAGCTTTTTACAGTCTTAAAGTTTTATGAATCGTTTCTTCTTCTGAAAAAATTTATACCTATAAAAACTAATAAAATTGGTGCAGTTATCAGGTAGGTTGCAAAACCTTCACGCAGCAGAACAATTATGCTGAAAATAGCACCCAAGAAAAAACAGATACTTATTATTAAATTTCTTTTATTTTTCATGGAAACCTCCTTTTGGGATAGTATACCAAAAATGCCAAAGAAATAAAAGTGATAATATAAGAAAGAAGGGTTGAAAATGGAACATTATGATTTGATAGTGGCAGGAGCTGGAGCAGGTGGGGTGTTCCTCGCCTATGAAATGACCAAGAACAATAACAATGCAAAAATATTAATTTTAGAAAAAGGAGATCCTTTAGAAAAAAGAACTTGCATAATCAAAACAGGAAAAGTAGATAGATGTGTAAAATGTTCTCCATGTCAGATTATGAATGGCTATGGTGGTGCTGGGACTTTATCTGACGGAAAATATAATATTACAACTCAATTTGGGGGAGACCTTCATAAATATGTAGGTGTAGAAAAGGCAATGAATTTGATGGAGTATGTAGATGAAGCTTTATGTCAACTTGGCGGAAATGAAGCCAAACTATATTCCACCGCTTCCTCAGATTTAAAAACAGTAGCACTTAGGAATAACCTACATTTACTAGAGGCCAAAGTTAGACATTTGGGTACTGATAGAAATGTAAAGATATTAGAAAAAATATTTGAATATACAAAAGAAAAAGTAGAATATTCATTTAGGGAATCTGTAGAAAAAGTGGAGAAGTCAGAAGAGAAATTTTTGCTGACAACCGACAAGGGTGAAAAATACTCTTGCGATAATCTGGTAATAGCCACTGGGAGATCTGGTTCTAAGTGGGCGGGTGAAATATGCGGCAGCTTTGGTATAAGACAACGAAGCAACAGGGTAGATATAGGTGTTAGAGTGGAACTTCCCGCCGATATTTTCAAGCATATTACAGATGATGTTTATGAGGGTAAAATAGTTTATAAAACTGAAAAATATAACGACATGGTCAGGACTTTTTGCATGAACCCTTACGGAGAGGTTGTTGCAGAAAACACCAATGGAATTGTTACTGTAAATGGACATAGCTATGCGAATCCAGATTTAAGAACTGAAAACACAAATTTTGCCTTGCTTGTATCCAACCAATTTACAGAGCCGTTTAAAGATAGCAACGAATATGGTGAATCTATAGCTAGACTGTCTAACATGTTGGGAGGAGGAGTTATTTTGCAAAGATTCGGAGATCTTGTAAAGGGTAGAAGAAGTAGTGATAGAAGAATGGAAAAATGCTTCACAAGACCAACTCTAAAAGCAACACCGGGGGATCTTAGTTTAGTAATTCCAAAAAGACAGTTGGATAATATAATTGAAATGATATATGCTTTAGACAAAATTGCTCCAGGAACAGCTAATGAGGACACTCTGCTTTATGGTGTGGAAGTGAAATTCTACAATTCAAAAGTAGAAGTTGACGAAAACTTAGAAACAAAAGTAAAGGGTCTCTATGTTATAGGAGATGGTTCTGGTGTAACACACTCCTTGTCTCAAGCATCAGCTAGTGGGGTTTTAGTAGGCAGAATATTAGCGGAAAAATATAAATAATCTTTAATAACTTAATTTTGATTATTCATACTCTAACAAATCTTTGTAGGTACCGTTGAACACATTAAGGTCAATATATTTTTCAGATCCAGAATAACCTTCAAGTTCGCCTTCAAAAGTATATTGGAGGAAATCCCATTCCTCGCCATTAGGCAATAGCAAACTTTTGTTAAGATCTGCAATCCAAACAGGATTATCAAAAGTCCCTTCTATATATTTAATATAAAAAGCTCTGTTAGTATATATAATAGGCTCCACACCGTAATGAGATTCTATTTTTTCAATTAGGGGAACAAGAATTGATAATACCAAACTTTTGCTAGGTGGATTGGCAATAAAATCTCCATAGTACTCCACATCTATTACAGGAGGAAGCGTATCGGGAAGTTTATCTACCTGAGAAATAAAGTTTTCTGCTTGGGTTTCGCCAGGAGATTCAAAACTGGTAAAGTGATAAGCAGTGTACCTAATGGGCGTTCTATAAATATTATCCCAATTTTGGTGAAACTTATCGTCTACA
>CAYJJM010000034.1:0-1539 GCA_964370515.1 uncultured Oscillospiraceae bacterium
CTGGCACATTATTTAAAACCACACCTTTGCTAGAAGCTCCTACTTCAAAATATTTATGCCCTTTTGCATTTCCCCAAATTGTATTATATGTTTTCTTCTCGGAAGAACTTCCAACCACATATTTATTATCTCCAAATTCCACTTTTAAATAATGGGAATTTGTTACATAACCAAAAGCCGTTCTAGGATTATAGGGGGTGATATTCCCATGTCTAAAACATGCAAAGGCTGTCTTTGAAACATGTTTGTCTAAATAACTCCCCTTATATGTAATATAATCAACAATAGGACTTATTGCCACCATTTGATAATCGTCAATATCCACTACTGTTCCATTGGTTTTAAGTTTTATCGGAATGCTCGTTCCAGCTTTATAATAATAAACCGAAAAAGTTATATCATTTATCCCAGATGTTCGCACAAATAAATTTGGAGATTTGCGAACAGCGACATATGGCCCAAATGTTCTTTTGTAATTTGCTCCGTTTTTCCAACTTGTAACTATGTTTACAACATCTACATACTCATAAGTACGAGTTTCATCATTCCATTTTCTACAGTTTGTAGCTTTATATCCAAAAGTTTGATTGGACTTTCTTCCATCTGTAGACCACATCATATAGCTTTTTCCACTGGAATCTGGATAAATTCCTTTATTTGATTCTAGTCCATA
This sequence comes from uncultured Oscillospiraceae bacterium, assembly GCA_964370515.1. GTDB lineage: Bacteria > Bacillota > Clostridia > Peptostreptococcales > Anaerovoracaceae > CAYJHC01. The sequence goes on from CAYJJM010000034.1 coordinate 674, forward strand.
TCCATTAGGCGCTAATGGAATATATTCTGTCTTTGATGTTGGCTGCACACTCTTAGCATAGTCTCCATTCTTAGTTGTAAAGTGTAATTCATTAGTATTAAAACCTCCAAAATATGGACTGGTGGTTTTGGGAGTAACATAGAAAGAGCCTGTGTAGTATCCACTTACTTCTTGAGTTCCTACGCACAACATAATCAGCCCAATTATTATAACGCCACAGATATTTTTAATAGTTTTCCTTTTTTTATTTGCGTTTTTCTTTTTTATTTTCATCCTTTTCCCTTAATGTGGTATAAGTTCTCCTCTCCTTTCTATTTTTATTTCCACATTCTCTCCCCTTAAAAAGCTCAAAGAAAAAGGTTTGTATTTGCAAGTCAAAACAAGGAATATTTTTCGCTGCTCATTTGCAATAGGACCTCCTTCTTTTATGCCATTGCTGGTTTTTATTACTTCTGTTTTCAAAGTCCCTTGTTCATCTGTAATTGTTACATGGGCCTCGTATTCCATTTCTTTTGGCAAATTCTCATCCAATGTGGAAAGCCCTGTTTCTATGGCATCATAGTTATACAATAGTTTTCCACTCCTCATACTTTCGTTTGTGATCATAAAACTTCCTGCAATCACTTCGTTTGCCGCTTCTTCAACCTTACTAATATCTCTTCGTACTTCGTTCACTTCTGATTGAAAAACAAGTATGGTAAAAGATAAAATTACTATCCCTATGGTGATAATAAAACTTTTCATTACCAGTTAGACCTCCTATCAATTCTTTGGCTTACTGTTTCTCCTGATATAAAATAAATTCCTTCATTCTTTATTCCCCAGAAACTAGAAACAATGTTTTCAAGAGGAATTCCAACTTTATA
>CAYJJM010000034.1:1549-9614 GCA_964370515.1 uncultured Oscillospiraceae bacterium
CTTGTGACTCTCCTTCAAAAATAACATCTCCAGGCGTACAATCCACAATTTCACTTATTTCTTCTGCCACATGCCTTTTTCCATCTTCTGTTATAACTCCCTCTTCTTTTATCACTTCTTGAAAGGTGAACACCACCTTATCTACCCTTGTAAGCTTATCATGTAAAGTTTGATTAGATACAAATTGCATCAAAATCACCAATAGGATTATTATTGAGGCAGTCGCCGTAATTAAATTTTTCATTAACTTTCACCTCTCATTCACCCACATATTCTGTTACCGTCTTACTCATTACATCTTGGCTTTTCCCTCTTAATGAATTTTCTGACGGTCCAAGAATCATAGAAAACAATATTACTCCCAACAGGGATAGTCCTACTACTACCACTAATTCTTTCATAGTACAAAATCACCTCCTTACCAACTAAAAGCCCAAATCATCCACTGCGTCAATTCCTTCTCCTATAAATGAACTTGCAGCTCCTTGTAAACCTTCATCCCCTAAAACAAATACAGAAACCAGTATTGCTCCAAGCAATAACAATCCTATCACAACAACTAATTCTTTCATCTTTTCTCCTCCTTCTTTTAAAAAACTTGCTCTAAAATTTTCAAAGTATCCATAAAAACCACAACAACAGTAAAGTTAAGTAATAATACAAATATTGTAATAGCCGCACAAACCGTTGCAATCACACCATTTCTGTCTGCTATTTTTGTTTCTTTAGTAACTCTTTCATCTTCCAAGCATTCCTGCAAAGCAACTACTTGATTTACTATTTCAGCAGGATTTATTTTGTCCAGCTTTGCCAAAACACTTCCAAAGGTTCTAGCATGTCTACTCCCTATTTTTTCTGTAAAAACTTCAAATGCCGCTTTTTCATTTCCTTGCCTGTAAAGAAGTATAAGTTCTGCCAAATATGGTTTTAGTTCTTTTGAATTAACCAATAATTTTTCAAATATAAAATCTGCTGATAGAGGGCTTTCTTGTTGAACTATGGATAAATTTTTTAAAACCATCAAAGAATCAAATAGTTCCCCATCTAAAATTTTCTTTTGAGCTTTAATTCGTTTGCCTTCTAAATAGGATTCTATTTTCTCTCTTAAATTAACTTGATTTTTTTCTTTCTTCATTTCTACTCCTATTTCTTAATTATTCACTTTATGCCCCGAGCTTAATTACTATAAATCTAGTTTTTTGCTTCCAAAGTATACATTTACACCCACTCCAATAACATATGAGAACACTACCAGCAAAAACCATGTCAGCCCTGTTTCTGTCCCAAATTGATAAAACAGATATTTTTCTATAGGCATCCCAAACACATTTACTGCACATATAACCGTAAGGATCATACATACAGGACCCAGAAATTTCAACATCATTGTGGCCTCATTTATCCCTCTTTTATTGTACTCGACTAGTCTTCTACTCCTTATTAAACCCTCTGATAAATCTTGCAAAGACCTGCTAATATTTATTCCCTGTGTTATGGCAAAGTACAAGTTTGTAGCAAGGACATCTGCCCAAATAGTGCCTATAGATTGCTTAAAATTATCCAAAAGTTTATTTACTTCTTCTTTAGAAACTGCCGTATTCAGGCCTAATGCAAGGTCAAAAAGTAAGGCCTTGCTATGAGGTGCATCCTCAATTAATTTTGCTGTAGTTTCAATAGCCTCCGTAATATTGCAGTAACTTATTTTATAATTGGCTATTAATTCACTTACTAGAATCTCACCTTCCCTCGAATTCCCTGCCCTTTTAATTTGCAACTTGCTTTTCAGGAAAATAAATGGCATGCACATAGCAACAATTCCCGTAAAAATTGCCACAGGGAGTTCCACTATAGAAATCACAAGAATGGCAAGGGTAAGTCCCATTCCTATGCTAAAAATCATAAATGTTTCAAATTCCTTGCCTTTTATATTTGTTGTGACCGATACCATAACAATAATATCTTCCTTAAATTTGCTTATGGGTTTGTTTTTTTTCTTTTGAATTTTGTCTTTTTTCAATTCTTCCACCTCCTTTACTTGTTTTTTTCTTAGTATACTGCCACGCTGCGTATGCTACGTGCGCTGCGTATGCTACGTGCACTGCGTGGCGGCGTTGCCTGTACTGTGTGTACTGCGTATGCTGTGTGCTGCCTAGGCTGTGTGTGCTGCGTAAACTGCGTGTGCTGCCTAGGGTGTGTCTGCTTCATAAGCTGCGTGTGCTGCGTTACTGTATTTCTCTTTTTCCTTTGGAACAGTAGTACGCAGGCATAATTTCCCACTGTTCTTTCATAGGATTTTCTGCTTCCAACTCTTTCAGTATTTCTTGAATTTTCTCAACTTCATTGAAGTTAGTCATGCCGATAGTTTCTTTGTCTTTTCCTATATGATTTTTCCAAAACCACTTTTTACTTTTAGGATCAAATGCACAAATTTTATATGCAACACATACATCTTTTTCTTCATCATACAAAAATTCATAAATGCTTTTAAGCCTTTTTTTTGCTTTGTTTTGTGGCTCTTGATAAAATTCAAAAACATAATTAAAGTTGGCAAATACAGTGGCCACTAAAGTGTTAAAGTCGCCTCCGTACTTTGCATGAATCTTACTTGCCATTTTGTATGGTATATTAATAGGGTTATTGGCATGAATAGTTCCTTTGCTTCTCATTGTTCCAGTAGAAGTTATATCCAAGGCTATGTTAAAAGCCGTAGCTTCTCTCATTTCTTCCAAAAGCACATAGTCATTGTCTCCCCTAAGAAGGGATTTTGTTATTTTTTCAAGATCTTTTCCATCTGCAACAATTTGCATAATAGGTGCCTTTGGCATTATTTTGTGCCATGGTGTTTCTGGGTCAGTTGCTATAGCAAGGCCTTCTAGGTCATTTTCCTCATATCTCTGCCAAGCCTGCAAGAAGGTTGTTTTTCCCGACCTAACCTGCCCTGCAAAAAGAACATTATATCCGATTTTTATCATCCCTTTAAACAGCGGGATTGCTTCTTTGGGTATGGTTTCAAGCTGTGCCATTTTTTCAAAAGTCAAAGTTTTCAAAACATATTTCCTGAACACCATAACATCTTGCCCATTCTTTGTTCTTTCCCCAGAAAAAATGGTTATTCTTATTCCATTGTGCATATAAACTTCATGAAATCCTTCTTCTAACCTTTCTTTTGGTGTTGCCAATAACAATGCTTTTTTCAGCTGTGCCCTTCTTTCTTGTGAAATTTTTTGAGGTTGTAATTTTAATTTGCCATCAATAAAACAATAAATTCTGTTTCCGATTATTTTCGCAGAGGAAGATTCTTTGTATTTTTCATTTTCATCATAAGCCCAAGAAGCTAATCCAGCCAAGCCCCAGTTTTCGTGAAACACCCCATCCTCTAAACTTTTGTAGTATTTCGGCCACTTACAACTTTCCAAATTATTATCTATAATGATTTTTTTTATTTTTTCTCTATAGAAATTCACTGCATACTCTTTGCCAATTATTGCATCCTTTTCTCGTTCCAACTTACTTTCTTTAAGTATTTCATCAGATGTTTCCCACTCTTCACTAAATGTGTCTTTTATTAGTTGGCATATTTCTTTGAAGGAAATATCCTTTTGCTTCTTTTCGATTTGTTCAATTTCCATGTTGTTTTTCAAAAAATCATCTAAAAAAAACTCTTCTTTTTGTTCTCGTATATTCTCCTGTCTTCTCATTAACGAAGCTCCCTCCTTTCATTTTATTAGACATTTCACTTTTCAAAACCAAATCTCGCAATGCACACATTTCTTGTGCAAATATTTCATTTGTCATAAGCGTCTCTTTCTCGCACTCTTTTTCCCATCCTTCCTCTCTGTAGGAAAACCCCACTCTAACATCTTCTGCCAGAAGAAATTCCACATGTTCTTTTGTGTAAAGCCCTTCTTCTTCCTTATATTTATTAAGCAAGATTTCTCCTCGCAAATCCTTTGGTGCTAATAAAACATCTCTAATATTTCGATAGCGTCTTATTGTTTTTTCTTGTTGCGTCAAGACAATATATCTTGTTTCTGCAAAGGCCAAAGCCGAAATAGTCAACGGACTATTAATATTTGAACCCCCATCTACAATCATGAAGTCAAATTCTTCTTCTACATCTTTGGCCACTTTACCAACGAAATCAATGGGGTAAAAAGGTAAATCTTGTACCCGTTTAATGCCCGATATATAACTTATTCTTTCGTTATGCTCTATGGCCTCTTTCACGAAGGTGTTTCCATTTTTCTCACCTTCTTTGGTGTTTATATCATCTATAGTTCCATTTCCTTGCCTTACATAATCCATACCAAAATTTCCACTGGCAAAAAGTAGCAACACCCTTTTGCCATAATTCCCCAAACTTTCTCCCAAGGATTGAGCAATCATTGTGGTTCCTACTTGGCTATCTCCACCAATTAATGTTACAATTTTCATTTTTCCTCCTACTGTTGATAAGAGAGTACAAATTTAGTTCCATACTCTGCAGTTCCTGTTAATGTTATTAGCTGTTCATCATTTAATAAAACTTCTATCGTTTCTATAGATGGACTCCCAACTGTTCTTTCTCCTCCTGCTCCTATAATTTCATTATTTTCTCCATCTTTGACATGGGCTACTGTAGCCGATACCAAGGAACCTCCACTTTCCTTTTTGCCAACAGGATAAAACTCTACGGTGTCGCCTCTCCTGACAGTTTCAGGATAGCTGTCCAGCCAATCCATTGGTATGGCAACAATTTTAATAGTGCCATTCTTGCTTGGTGTAAGCCTTTTTTCTGCAAAATACTCTTCAAATGCCAATGCTCCCTTGGGAATAAATTGGACCGCTTCCTTTCCGATTATCCCTTCCGCCTGGTCTGTAGTCACAGTACCTGCACCAGCATTATCAACTCTAATAACCTCTATCATTTCCTTTTCAATTACTTCCCCTTTGGGGATGTCTTCAGCAAAAACTATCACTTCTTCATAAAAGAGTAAACTCCTTCCCCATATTTCCCAAACAATAAAAAGTAGAATTAAAATAGCGATTAAAATTCCTCCGTGGCCTTTCTTTTTTATAAATATATTAGATTCTTTCATCCCATCGTTTCTAGAGTTTGAAAATTTCATAGGTATGTTGTTTCGTTCTTTGTTCATTCATCTACCTCCTTACTTGTCTTTTTCGGTGCAACTTGCACCTCTATTGTTGCGTATTACTGCGTTGCTTCTCGAAGATTGTCGTTTGTGGATGCTCCAATCATCCATCAGCTAGCTCCTCAATAGTACTTCTCGTTTATAGTATTCTTTAATAATTTTTTTGCCTAGTTTTCTTAATAAAAATGTTCTTAAAAAAATTTCATATGCTACCATGGCTTTATTCCGAAAAATCAATAGACTTCTTTCTTGATCACTAGCCCTCAAGTAACCCCAAAACTCTTTAGGTAAATATTTCCTAGCTTCTTCAATTGTATTTAAAATATATTGCTCTTCCTTCTGCTTTTTATATCCCTGCTTGCTAGGAACCAAGATTTTCTCTTTGGAAATATCGGGTGCATTTTCCCTTTTCTCATATTCCTTCAAAATACCATTGATGGCTATTTTTATATTTTTTTCTTTAGTAAATATGCTTGCCATTTTCCCCCTCCTTTCTGTAGTCTTAGGATAGCTGTTTCGTTCTCGTTTGTCAACCATTTTTTTCCATTTTTCCCATTTTTTTCTTTATAATATGCTATGCCACAAAAAATATTTCAAACTAGTGTTTATGTAATGCAAATTAATCCTAATTACTAAATCCTGAGTTGAAAAAAGTTTTTTTGTACATAAATTTCGAATATAAACATTAGAATTTTCAGAAAATTTCGGAACTTCCAAAACAGTTGAAATGCAAATAGTTTTTCTTTATACTAAATAAGATGCTACCCGCATTAATCAAGCAGAGTAATACTATTTTTAAAAAATAATCCTCCATTAATATGAGGAACTATTTATTCAATATTGTTTTAATATCTGTTATCATTAAATTCATCAACAGATTAGAACTTTAAATTTTAAGGAGAAATAAAATGCCTATTATACCAGCCAAATGTACAAGTTGCGGAGCATCACTAAATGTTGATAGCACAAAAGATGCCTCAATATGCGAATATTGCCGCACCCCCTTTATAGTAGAAAAAGCAATTAATAATTATAATATAAGTAATACTAATAATATTTCTGATTCGGTTGTTAACATTTACAGCGGATCAACTTCTGAATTTGATATTATAGCAGGAAAACTAACCAAATATAATGGTTCATCCCCCATAGCTGTAATACCAGATACAGTCAATATAATAGGCGAAGGAGCTTTTTCTAAGTGTGAAGGTTTGCAAGAAGTGAAGATCCCTAACAGCGTAACACATATTAAAAGTGCCTTTGATGATTGTACTAGATTAAAAAGCATAACAATTCCAAATAGCGTAATATCTATAGATCTTTCTTTTAATGGCTGTATTAATTTGCACAGCATAACCCTTCCCAATAGCCTAACCACGTTGAATAGTTCATTTAATTCCTGCACTAGCTTGCAGAGCATAACGCTCCCTAACGATATCGTGACAATGGATAGTTCATTTAATTCCTGCACTAGCTTGCAGAGCATAACCCTTCCTAACAGGCTACAAGCAATAAGAAGGTCTTTTGGCTCATGTATTGGCTTGCAGAACATAGGATTTCCTAATCCTTTGACAGAAATATATAGTTCTTTTAACGGATGTGCTGGGTTGCGCAACTTATCCTTTCCTAGTGGGGTAACACTTATAGGGAATGTCTCTTTTAAGAATTGTATGAATTTGTCAAATGTCTCAATCCCAAATGCCTCAGTTAGAATAGAAGATGGAGCATTTGTAAATTGCCAAAATTTGAGAGAAGTAAAGGTAAGCAATGCAGAGTCCCATGTAGAGGCAGGTGCATTTGCTAAGAGCCCTTTTGGAGAAAGTGTTCTCGCTTCTATAAAAAACAAAAAGGTAAGCAAAGAAAAGCAAGACTCACTAAGATTTTTTTTAGTAACAGCAATAACTCTTGCTGTTCAAGTAGCTCTTGTTATATTTGGATACAAGGGTGATGAGCTAATTAGCGAAGACATAGATATAGGGCTTTTAGTATTTTTAGTTGTGACTCTCCCTTATGCTGCAAATGCAAGCATTTGTCCACCAAAAAAATTAACTTTCATTACAAGGATACATATGCTCACAATTGCTTTTGTGAGTATAGTTTTGGCAGACACAATGTTTTTGAAAGTAGTAGGCACTGCTTTTTATTTAGCTCCTGTACTTCTTTGTGGTTTCCTTATGCGTTCTTTAAAAGGCTACTAATATACTTCAAAGCTTAACTATGATTAAAAAGGCAAACTAGTCACATTATGCTATGTTTTTTACTTCGAAAAATCCCACTTATATTCCACCAAAAAAGGCCACCTCTGCGGTGGCCTTTTTAGTAATTTTATCTACATGTAATCTGTTTTAATTTTATTTATTTATTTATTTTGTATAGTTATCAAAATATCCTTGGATAAATACAATTGGCGTTCCCTTGTCTCCGCTTCCTGATGTTAAATCGCATAATGAGCCGATTAAGTCAGTTAGTCTTCTTGGAGTAGTTCCTTGGGCAACCATACTACCCATAAGATCCTTGTCCTTTTCTTCAATGTATTTAGAGATTGCCGCTTTTAGTTCATCTCCATCTAAGTCTGCAAAGTCATTGTCCGCTAGATACTTTATCTTAACTTCATTTGGAAGTCCATCAAGCCCTTTTGTATATCCTGGAGAAACTACAGGGTCAGCAAGCTCCCATATTTTACCTACTGGATCCTTGAACGCTCCGTCACCATATACCATAACTTCCACATCTTTTCCAGTTGCGTCTTTGATTTTCTTTTGAATGCTTTCACAAAGAGATGTACAATCATTAGGGAAAAGCTTAACAGTTGTTTCAGTCGCCTTGTTAGATCCAAGTATTCCATACTTAGTATTGTATCCACTTCCATCTACACTCTTGTTAAGTATATCATCCATTCCTAATGCAACTTTTGCTCCACCTTCAATAAGAAG
>CAYJJM010000034.1:9665-11503 GCA_964370515.1 uncultured Oscillospiraceae bacterium
TTTGTCTGTATATTTCAATATTGCTTTTGGGTTATTTGCAAAGATAATCTCAGCCTCTGCACCCTCTTCTTCAATTATTCCTTTGTAATAATCCACATAATCTACAGCAGTAAAAGGGTGAGTTGTAACTCCAAATTTTTCTCTAAATTCAGCAAGAGTCAAAACATCGCTATAAGGATTAACTCCTTTTTCATCTAATAAATCATAGTCTATTAAATGGTTTCCTACTTCGTCACTTGGGTAAGCAAACATTATTGTTATTTTCTTTGCCCCCTTTGCTATTCCTCTCAGGCAAATTGCAAATCTGTTTCTGCTTAGGATAGGAAAAATTACGCCTATATGTTCTCCACCTAACTGTGCTTTAATATCGGCTCCGATTTGTTCAATAGTTCCATAATTCCCTTGAGTTCTTGCAACTACAGCTTCGGTGATAGCAATTATATCTTTATCGCCTATTTTGAATTCACCAGCTTTTTCTGCATCTAATACTACATCCGTAACAATTTTTTCAATGTCTTCTCCCTCTCTTACGATTGGAGCTCTCATTCCTCTTACAACAGTACCAACTCTTCTTTCCATGTTTGCCTCCTCTTTTTTCATTAAGTAACAACAAGGTTTTATTTTACTCCTTTTTTTTAAATTTTGCAATATGTTTTCAAAAAAAGAATAAAAACCTTTTGGAGTTGACTTCAAATTTCACAAGCTTTTTTCTTTCATTCCATAATATTTTCGCATATTTTAAGGCATCTTCGTCAGGCTTTTCTTCAAATTTCACTAAATTCACTAAAGTTTCTAAAAGTTCATTTTTTGTCGGCTTAACTCTCAAAAGTTCCTCATAAATATATAATATCGCCATATATCCACTTATTGATTTAGCCCAAAGATCTTTATTTTTCACATCTTTTTTATCAAAGATATCAACTAAAAGTTTTATTAGTTCTTTGTTTTTTATTTCAAAGATTTTTTCTTCTTTTAGATTTTGTGAATTTGTTAATTCTTTTAATAACATTTTAGAAATAGGCCCTCTTTTTGATAATTGAAAATCATATCCATTTATAACCCCCCTGTTATTTCGCAAGCGAAGAAAATTCTTTGTAACCTTTTCCTTTTTTCAAAGTTTTCAAAATCAAAAGGATCATCCTTATATACACTCTCATAAATGAGTTTGTAACTTCCTTTTGAAATGTCTTCATTTAAAGTAGAAAAGTCTTTAAGTTTTTCGGTTCTATCGCTACTTTCTGCTAAGATCACTTCAATCTTACCATCTTTCTTATTAAGGAAAGTTTCGTACTTTCATAATGTGAAGCAACTGTTAAATTCTCTATTTTTGAATGTGGTCTTTCTTTTTCTTTGCCATCACTATCAATATATGAAATGACTTTAGAAAAGGCATAATTCAAACTTATATTTTCCTTCAATACCGTCCACCTTTCACTTAAAATAAATCTACTCTATAGATAAGATTTATTTCTACTGCACCAACAATTAAATGCTCCATAATGAGTAATATACTGGAGTCAAAATGACTTTTAATAGCCATTTTTACTCTTTCCAATTATCAAAATAGTATCTGCCCCTAGTTTTTGTTTTCTTTCCGTATTGAATAGCTCCTTGAGGACATCTATTTATGCAAGCCATGCACTGATAGCATTTTTCGCCCCACTGAGGTTTTTTATCCCTAATGATTATTGTCTTAGCTGGACATACATACTGGCATAGCCCACAAGAGATACATTTATCTGTTGCATAAAATTTCTTTGTTCCTCTAGCAAAATTGTTGAACCCCCAATTGACAATAGAGGATTTCAAAAATGCTAGCCCTCCTTCATTAACTTCAT
>CAYJJM010000035.1:0-5666 GCA_964370515.1 uncultured Oscillospiraceae bacterium
GCCGTCAAGGCTTGCAGTAAGTGCTGGTTGTCCAAACTGCGGAGTTCCTGTAATTTTCGCTGTTCCAGTTAGAGGATCTAACGGAATTGAATTGTCTAGTGTAGTTTTATACAGCACATGTCCCGCCTCATTTGGGTGGAAGTCAAGGTTTGTTGTGTCTTTTGCATTTGTTACTGTTCCAGAAGGTACATTTGCCCCGTCAAAAGGGCCATGAACATCTATCACTGTACAGTCCGTTAAGCTATCTAGGGTGCCATTAAAATCGGTTAATCCGCTTTCAAAGAAAGTCCCAACAAGCATAATTCCTTTATACGGGTTATATTGGTTGGTTACATATATTTTTACATTTGGATTTTTACCTCGAATATAAGTAATCATATTCTGAATGTCATTTTTTACTGCTGTAGATTTGTCTTTAAAGGCAATTTCTGTAGCCCCACTATAGCCACTCATCATAACACCCATTGCCGAATTCATCACCGCAGTTTTCATATCACCGTCTGGCCCTGCCAATATTCCTGCTACTTGCAATAAATCTATTGGTGCAGTTTGACCTGCAGGGGTTGCATTATAATGCGCAGCAACCAACCCATAAAACACAGCCATTAGGTCATTTCCCCCTATGGTAATTGTAATATAGTCAGCATCTATAATGTCGGCATCGTATTGATTGTTCGTAACCATTTTTGTTTTTAACTCTGCTGCAGTTTGTCCCGATATTCCGTAATTTGTAGCTTCAACTCCAGTTTTCTCACCCAACAGTGTAACAAAATTCTTCTCACCAGCATTAAGAGAAACCCCTGCCGGAATACTGTCCCCAAATGCTACATAGCTCTCATCATCTGCCGCAAATACATTTAGCGGTATTATGCTAAACAATATTGCGAAAGAAAGCACTACTGATAATAGTTTAGTAATTTTCTTTTTCATAGTTATAATTCCTCCTAGATATTAAAGTGTTGACTTTTTTATTTATAAAATTTGTTATTAACGCTTATATAATTTTGTGCTACTTCAACCAGGGTTTCTGCCACTTCCATTTTCTGCTTTTTTACTTATCCATTTTTCTTCTACAAACAATTGTGCTGATTTCGCCTAGCGATATAAGAATAACCGAAATCATACATCTTCATTATAAAAAATCCAAATAACACTTTCAATAGAAAATGAGAAACATTACAAAAACGAAAGGTTCAGCGAAAAGAAACCTATAATTCTTAAAGAAAACGCAAACCACGAAAAGAAACATCATGAAAGGAAAAGGTTCAGTAAATACAAACTCGGAAAATTAAAGATTCACGAAAAAACGGACTATATTTTAGTCCGTTTAAAAAGAAGTCACATACTCTTTACCTTTTATATTTTTATGATATTTCTAATCTATCATACTTAAAACTTAAGCTATAAAGTTTTTCTGTTCCTATATCAATGTCTCCATCATCCCAAGTAACAACGCCATCAACGACCTTACATGTTTTAAATATTTCTTCATCCTTTAAAGGCTGAAATGCTGGCATGTCAAGCAAAACAGTTGCATCAAATATTTTTTCTTCCCCTGTGTTAAATGTAAGAATTAAAATCATATCAGCTAACGGTTTTGCTGTTCTTACTTTTAGTTCATCAACATCTTTTTTAGCATACGCAATTCCATCTATGATTTTCATACCTACTCCTTTCTATAACGGTTTGATTTTACTAAAAGGAACGCCTCTTATGGCATTATTCCATGCTTTATACACTTCTTCTTCATGTAAGGCTAGCCATCCGACAACCATTTTTAGCTGTTTTACGGGAAGTGCCCCTCCTAGCAACTCTCCATCAATGGCAATTGATGCTTGATATTCTCCATACGAAACATGGACATGCGGTTTATTATGCTGAGCAGTATCCAAAAATAACATCTTTATTATAATCCCTTGAAATCTGCATAATTCTGGCATAGGTTTCTTCCTTTCACTCTCGTAAGTATCTTTAGTATATCATAGCTTTTTTTTTTTGCAACTTCATACTGGTAGCTAACCCTCTTCTTTTCTTGACTTCTCATATATGCAGTTAAATTAGTAAAGTATATCCTTTTTGCCGCTCTGCTCTAATTTGTATTTTGCAACCTCCATCAATTAGTTTTGTCTTTACCCTTGATATCAAAACCCTAAGGGCATTGTAATCCTCTGTAGCAGGGACTCCCCACACCTTTTGATAAAGTTCATCTCTATCTATCTGCTCACCCTTTTTGTCTACAAGAAGCCATAGCAATAGTAGTTCTCTTTGCGTCAATAGCAAGTCCTTGTTATCGTAACGGGCAATTCCGCTTACATTATCAATTTGTAGCTTGCCTAGGGTGCGCATTGTGCCTTTGAAGTGTGCTGGCCTTAGTCTAGCCTTAATTCTTGCTATAAGCACTTCTAAATCATAGGGCTTTGTCATATAATCGTCGCCACCTGCATCTAAACCTTTTACAATATCACTGTTTTCACCCATTGCTGTTAAAAATAAAATTGGAATATTGTGATTTTCTTTTATCTCCTTGCACAAATCTAGCCCGTTTCCATCGGGAAGGTCAATGTCAATTACCATTAAATCTACTGATGAAACTTCCAGGGCTTTAAGACAATCAGAGACTGTCGTAACGCAAAACACGGCATAACCCTCACTTGCAAGGGCTTGCCTATTGATATTATTAAGATGTGGATCATCTTCCACAAGTAGTAAGTTTGCCATACTATTTCTCCTCGTCCTTATATATAGGTATTGTGATTTTAAATGTAGTTCCTTCTTTTTTATCAGACAAAAGTACAATATCTCCTTTGTGCAGTTCCACTATTTCTTTACATATAGGAAGCCCAAGTCCCTTTGTACCACTTGTGGTAAAACCTTTTTCAAAGATTATTTCTTCGTTCTCTTTTGGAATACCACTCCCTGTATCACTAATCTGCAGTATAATATTATTTCCTTCTTTTTCTTCTATGACCTCAATAGTGAACTGTCCTTTTTCCATATGTGCATTACTATTTACTGTAAGGTTAATCATCATTTGCACAAGCATTTCTACATTGCCTATAATGTATTGGTCTGTATTTCCTTTAATTACTAAACTATTTCCCTTTTTATCTAAAAGTCCTCTGCAAACAACTGAAGCATAGTGTAGATATTCTGATACTGACATTTTACTAAGCACCGCCTGAGAAATTGCTGTCGTAGGCATTTCCATTAAGTTTGATACCAACTCCGCAAGCCTTTTGGCTTCAGCAGATATTACTTTTAGGTTAAGGGTTGTTTCGGTGGTCACTTCATCTCTTGCAATTTGATTACTGGTAAGCTGTGCATATCCGCTCATTATGGCTAGGGGAGTTTTAATTTCATGGGCCATTTTGTGGAAAAAATCAGTTTTCATATTATTTATTTGCTCAAGCATTGCAGCATTTTCTGCTATCTCTCGTTCTCTTATTTGAGAAAGTATAAGTTCTCTCTGGGTGCGTGAAAATTGCATAGTAAGTGCAATGGCATTAAAAAACACAATTATCATAGTAACATATGGTTGAACATACAAGGAAAACCCTTGATAAGTAGCCGCCTCAACTAGCCATGCCCCTGTCATAAGAATAGGGCTTATTCCTACAATTAGATTTTCTTTATGGAAAAACACCCTATTTTCATGCCCTTTCAACAAAATATACACTGAAATTCCTATTAAAAGAATTGTAATAATAATCCCTATTACAAAAACATTCTGCGTGTATATGGTAGACGGCATAATCGTATACCATATGCCAACCCCTCCCAGTCCTCCGAAGTAAACATATTTTGCCCATGTTTCCATCTTCAAATTTAGAACAGACACTACATGCAGAACTAAGAAAAAGTAAAATCCCATATGAGCCATATATTCAACCTTATGCAGAACATACCAAGACAGGTCTGGAAGTAGCACCATAATATCTTTGCTAAAATATATAGCATAGCGTAAGGCAGCACACAGGCAAGCTAACGCAAACCAAAGAAAGCTAATTCTTTTCGTATAGGTCAAAAACATTCCCAAAAAGAATACAGAAAAAGCTAGGAGCACTCCCAGAATAAGACCGTTACTTAAAAACTCTTCCCTGTTTCTTTCTATAATTACTTCTTGTTCTCCCAGGTATATATCATTCAAGTAGCCATATTCATGGTTAAAGTATGCAACCTGTATAACAATCTCTGTAGTATCTCTTTGTGGTACAAAGTACAATGAGTAGTAGTCGGTTTTGGGCGTAAACTGTGTATCATTATGACTGACTTTTCCCACCTCCGAAAGTAGTTCTCCATCTACATAAACCTTTTGTGCATAATCAGCAGTAAGGCCTGTTATCCCATAGGTTTTGTTCGCAGGAATATTTAGCACCATACGATATGTTCCGTACTTTGTTTCTGGATCAATTTCTGTCTCTGTCTTACCGTCTACAAGATCAGCCCGAAATGAAGAAAAATCTTTTGGTTCATATAATGCACCTGGATACCAATCTGCTATATTAGGGCTTAGTAGCACATAGTCTTTACTTAAATCAATTTGCTCAATTTCAGACGGGCTAAAAGACTCTGTTGTTTCTGGTTTAATTCCGATAATCAACAGATAAAAAAGAGAAATAATTATAAAAAAGCAAATCATAGTAAAACCAAAAGGCTTACCCTTGCTTTTCATTTTCTTGTTTTCAATGGACATATGGCTTTTGTCCTTTCGCAAAATTAGATAATTAGGTTTTACTTTTTATATACAATTTATCTAGCAATTCTAGTCATTGCTGTTCTTATCTTGTATATATCATATTGTACCATTAATTTTATTTATTTCTATCTCTCATTTGCTCGTATATATTAATTTTTTTGTTCTTTTTTTGGTATTTTGGAAGCTATGGCAAAGTTTATCCCAGATATAATTATTCCACCTACAAAAACATATACATAGCCCGTTGCACCAGAAGAATACCATGCATACCCTGCAACAAGCGGGATTAGCATGGAAACAACATGATCCATACTTTGACCCATGGAAATTGTTCTAGCCACATCTTCAGGTTTTTTTGAAATTCTTCTAACATAAGTAGCCCTTGCCATAATAGCTGACTCCATAAGTTTATCCATTATGTAGCAAACTACTACCACCGCCAAAGCAATTTTAAAAGAGAATAGGCTTCCTGCAAAGGCAAATCCTATACAGGCAATGGCCATTATTACTGCCTCTAATTGAAGGGCTTTGCGTTCTCCTTGAGAATCAATATATTTGCCAAACCAAGGCTTGAAAAATAAGTTAAGTGCGCAAACTATGAAGAAGAGAGCTGAAATAAAAGAAACCGAGCGGCCAAACACATCTATCAAAAGCCAAGGTGCAAAGGTTAAGGTTATTTGTTTCCTAGCACCATTGACTATTGCCAACATATAATATATTTTATATTCTTTTTTAAATACAAATTTTTTACCCATGCCGGTTTTGCTTTTGTCGCTTTTCATAAAGAAGAACAAAATCCCCGCCATGCACATGGCAACACCTGCAATTGTAAAAACTGTTGAGTATGATATGTCACAAAATTTATATAGCAAAAACAAGCCTGCTGAAGCTACAATTATAGAAAGACTTCCCAGTCCTTGAACTTGGCCTAGCCTTTTTCCAAAGTTTTCCCCTTCTGCAAAAGTCATAG